>NZ_DJHG01000093.1:18365-18773 GCF_002432955.1 Mesotoga sp. UBA5825
GACAGTCTGTGGAACATTGCACAGGCTTACGGTGTCACAGTAGATCAGCTGAAGGAAATGAATCCTCAGGTCAAGAACTGGGACCTAATATTCCGAGGGGATGAGATAAAGATACCTCTCTCACTGGATAATCTCATGGCTAAGGCATCAATCGCTACTCATTTCGGCTTGAATCTTGGGGTAGACTTTCTCGTTGATTCAATTGAATCGAACTTCGGAAGCTATGATTACGGCTATGCCAACCCGGGAATGGATCTGACCGTCCCGCCGAATTCCAGGATAACCGCCTTTCTTCCCGGTAAAGTTATTCTCTCGGAGCGTGTAAACGATCTTTACGGTGAGATGGTTGTTGTCGATCATGGGAACAACCTTAAGACTGTCTATGCACGCCTGGGAAGCCGAACGGTT
>NZ_DJHG01000093.1:18832-31406 GCF_002432955.1 Mesotoga sp. UBA5825
ATATAATCTTCGATAATGTGGGAACTTTTGAGGTTACAATGTACACTGAGTGGGATGATGCAAAGAATCCGACATCGCCTTCTTTCAAAATGACTGCAAGTGGGGATTTCGTGAAGGGATATCGAACGGTTGCCGCCGATCCCAGCGTAATTCCTCTTGGCTCGATTGTCTATATTCCGTTTTTCTCGTCCTCTCCAAACAAGGGATTCTTTGTTGTTGAGGACACCGGTAGTTCTATAAGGGGTAACAAGATCGATGTTTACACCCATGATTTCAATATCGCGTCGAGTTTCAAAGAAGATCTTCTGGTATATGTGGTGAAGCGCCCTTGAAAAGATCAATGATGCTCTTTCTTCTTTTCATCGTAATTCTTAAAGGTAATGTGCTCGGAACGATCACTTTCGGGCAAAGATATCCCCTTGGAGTTATGCCCTCGAGAATTGTTGAGGTCGAAAACAGCAGCGGAACGTACTACGTTACTCTTGTAAAAGGCGACTCTGAATTAGTTGTTTTCGACGCCAGTTTCAGGCCCATTACGATTTTCGATACTATGAGAAATGACGGAATTAATGATCTCATCTATAGAGATGGGAAACTGTACTGCTTTGGATTCTACAGCGGTAGGCTGGTTGTCGTGGATGCTTCTTTGCATCCGAGTAGATGGAAGAAGATTGATGAGATTCCAACATCGAGCAGACTGATTACGGGATCGTTCATTGATGGAAAAATCGGAATACTCACAAATGACTATGAGTTCCTAGTGCTTGATATTGCTAAGAGAGAGATAATCAAGAGGCACAAACTCCCGGTGATTGGACTCTCTGTGGCAGAGGATTCAGAGCATTTTTTCGTCTCGCTTTTTCACAATTACAATATGTTAACCCGGTCTCACGAAACCGAAAAGGGACTGCTGGTATTCGATGAATGGGGAAATCTGGTAAAGGAAGTGAATATCGGCAAGAGACCTTCATACATACATCTCGAAGGCGATAGGCTCTTTCTTATCTCCTACGTTGAGGAGAGTCTGAAGATACTTTCCAAAACTGATTTCAGCGAAATGCGCACAGTCTACCTTGGCAGGTACCCGAATTTTCCGATAGTCCATAATGGAAAGATATGGGTTGCTCTGACCGGTGAAGACCAGATAATGACTGTGGAACTTTCAAGTTACCGGACGGAGTATTATGACCTAATAGGTCGTGGCCCAATAAAAGTCTTTCATAACGGGGAAAGAATTTACGTTCTTGAGACCATTACTGGAACACTTGAGATTTTGGATAGCAGAGGAAATACGATAGAATATGTAGAGTTAGATGGCTATCCGGTAGATATTGTTTTCAACGGAAAGGAAATCGCTGTTTTGCTTCAGGAAGACTGGCAGACAGGAAAGAACACAGGAGCTCTGCTGGTTCTCAAAGCGCAATAAGTCGGAGGTTTGAATTGGGTTTTAAAAGATTCTGTGAATCGCTCTTTGCTTGTTGATCGTTCTGCTGGTTTCTTCTTCATGTCTGGTTCCCAGAGCTAGATTACTGAAGCAGATAGATCCTCAGGTTGTCACTGAGGGAGAAACTCTTGAATTATTGCTGGCCAGTTACATTTTGTCAGGGAACGCCGAAGATCTGAATTTCCAGGTTTTGGAAGGAGTTGGCGAGATCAAGGGAAGTTATTATCTTTACGCTCCCGGTTATGATGAAGCTGGAGAGTACTGGGTAAAACTACAAGCAAGTAACGGGAGTGATTCAGATTTCAGAAGGTTCAAGGTGACGGTTATAGATAACAATAGAGCTCCTTCTATAGAAATCAGTGATCTTCGGATTTCAGTCGGCGAGGAAATGACCATAGACTTGAGCGAATTATCGACAGACCCTGACGGTGACTCTCTTACTTATGAGCTAGTAGGTCAGTTTGGGCAGATAATTGGAACAGAACTGTTTTTCGACGCAAGAGAAATGCAAGTTGGAGTGTACCAGGTAGAAGTTCGGGTGTCGGACGGCAAAGGGGGCCAGGGGAGCTGCACTTTTCTGGTCACAGTGTTTGACTCGAATCAGCCTCCCAAAATAGTCATTCCTGATTTTACAATCAAAGAGAACGAGACCCTTTCTCTGGACCTTCTTGATTATGCATTTGATCCCGATGGGGATGGGATTACCTTCGCCTTAATCACCGGTGTGGGAGTTATTGAAGGCATTCAATACGTCTTCGCTGCCGATTACGAGAGTTCAGGAACTTATGATGTTGAGATCGCTGTAAGCGATTCAGAAGGAGCGTCTTCTTCAGGAAGCTTCGAGATAACCGTAATTGATGTCAATAGACCACCTAGCACACCATTCGATCCTGTCCCCAAAATGGCCGAAACAAGTGTCCGGACAAACACTTCACTTAGCTGGTCATGCGAAGACCTTGATGGGGATCCTTTGTTGTACGATGTCTATCTCGGTAAGACTCCGAATCCTGTCCTTGTTGCTTCAGGAGTTTCCGGAGAGACTTATAAGCCGGTTCACCTTGAGGAGGGAACCCGCTACTACTGGAAGGTCGTTGCTTCAGACGGTGAAGACGATTCAGAGGGCCCTATATGGGAATTCACCACCGTAATCCCACCAGTGATTCTGGGAATTGTCTCCGACAAGGAGTTGATAGTTTCGCCCAAGGTTTCTATTAATGATCAAAACCTGAATATTCCATTGGATTATGTTGCTGAAAGGGATCAGACTCTAGTAGTTGAAATAGATGAACTTCAAGAGTTTGATTATAGAAAGCCTATCGGAGATGATGTTAGGGTCAGCTTTATCGAGTGGGACGACGGGGAGACTTCACCACATAGAGAAATCCTCATGGATCATTCTTTGAAATTAACTGCAAGATTTTCAGTGACCTATTACTTGAATATTGCGACATCTGCCCCAATATGGACAAGAAATACCTGGTGAAGGGTGGCATGATGAAGGGGCCACAGTTGTTGTTACCGCTCCGAAAATCGAGGGGTACACTTTCAGAGACTGGGATCTTAACGAGACTTATGGGATAGTGTGTGGGGAAGTAATCGTTGTCAAAATGGATTGTCCGGTGAATCTAGTAGCAAACTATACGCACGATTGCCCATAGGATCGATACTTCTAGGTCAGACTTAGGTATCTTTCATAAGTGTCCGGAGCAACTGTTGCGATTCTTCGAAAGCCCTTTTCGGCGAGTTTGAGAGCGCCGGCAACGTTGGCTCCGGACGATATTCCGACCATCAACCCCTCTTTTCTGTGAAGCCATTTCATCATAGAGAGAGCTTCTTCGTCCTCAACTGTTATTACTTCGTCCAGCACTGATAGGTCGAGGACATTCGGTCTGAAACCGGGGCCGATTCCTTGAATTTTGTGAGAGCCCGATCTCCCCTGTGAAATGAAAGGCGAACCTGCAGGTTCGATGCCAGCAATATGAATACGTTGAGCTTCCTTTTTGAGAAAGCGTCCAATCCCGGTCACTGTTCCTCCCGTTCCCATGCCGCAAATGAAAGCGTCAAGCTCTCGGTTGACCTGCCGAAAAATCTCAGGACCGGTAGTAGAGAAGTGAAAAAAGGGATTAGCCTCATTATTGAACTGATCAAGCATTATTGAACCGGGATTACTCCGGAGAAAGCTCTTGGCTTCGTCATATGAACCGGATATTCCTTTATCAGCGAGAGTTCTTATCACTTTTGCACCAAAGGCTTCCATAAGCTTAACTCTTTCAATACTTGCCGATTCGGGCATAAAGATAACCGACCCGTAACCTCTAGAAGCGGAAAGCATTGCGATGGCTATTCCCGTGTTGCCACTAGTTGGCTCCACTATGGTCATCCCGTTTTTGAGAGCGCCACTTCTCTCGGCTTCAAGAATCATTCCAAGCACCGTTCTATCCTTTATGCTTCCTCCGGGATTATTTTTCTCAATTTTAAGCATTATCGATGAAGCATCTCCGAGAGATCGAAGCCTAATGATCGGGGTGTTGCCTATTAAAGAATCAACAGTTTTCATTGTCGTGATCCCAGTCTTTCAGATATCCTATGGACTCTCCCCGGTATCCCGGTAACAAGAGAGTCTTGAGGGACGTGTTCAAGCACCACGCTGTTCGCTCCGACTTTAGAATTGTCTCCCACATATATCGGGCCAAGAATCTTCGCCCCCGCCCCAAGTACAACGTTTCGGCCAATATCCGGGTGACGCTTTCCCTTCATCACGTTCTTTGAGCCTAAAGTAACTCCGTGATATATCAGCGTTCCAGTTCCCACTGAAGCTGTCGAGCCTATAACAACGCCCACACCATGATCAATTACAACGCCGCCTTCTATTCGAGCTGAAGGGTGAATGTCCATTGAATAAAGTATCCTTGAAACGTAATGTAAGCCTCTGGCAAGGAACCCAAGCTTGTTTTTCCAGAAAAAAGTAGAAATCCTGTATAGCAAGAGGCCGTGAAAACCCGCAGAGAAGAGAATTATGTGCCATTTACCTGAAGCTGTCGGGTCCTTCTCAAGATAGGCGTCTATGTCCATAGAGATATCTATCATTGTTTGCTTTATGCGGTTCTTCCCTTTCACTGTATCACCCTCAATAGAAATTATTTATTTTAAGTATACCGTATTTATCGGCATTAGAGTTAACGCTTTGTGAAGCTAGTTCGTTTGTGAAACGCTGCAAATATCAACGAGAAGAAGATGGCAATCGCCATACCGGTTATTCCTGTAGCGTTGTACACTCTTACAATCCCAAATGTGCGAATGAGCACCCCGCCAAGTACGGAGCCAAGAAGATAGCTCAGTCCGGTAGTCGACATCCAGTAGATTGTGAGCGCCCTGGTGACTTTGCTGGCTTCAAATCTTGTGTGAATGTAATTCATGACAGAGTAATAGACTACGATGTAGTTTATGCCGTGAAGCATTTGAAGAAGTAGAAAGATGGGAAAAGAAGTCGCCATAGATGTCAAAAACCATCGAAGACCTGTTGCAAAGATTCCTATCACGAGAAGGCGCGTGTTACCCAGTCTCTCAACCAGATTTTCTGCGAAGAAAAGGAAGGGAACTTCCGAAAAAGCCATCAACGAAAACGCGAACCCTGCTGAGGAAACACTGAAGCCCCTTTCACTAGTTAAAACAGGCAGAAAAGTTGATCCGAAGGCTCCAATAGTAATTGATGCGACACCGGCCAGTACAAGCAGGTAAAACTGAAGTGGCAAAGATGATCGATCGGTCTCTTCATCTGTCCTTTTTAGCTTCCGGCCAGTCGGATAGGCTCTACTAACCAAGGCTACTGTAGAAAATGACACTGTGGCCATTATGAAGAAAAAGACAAATCCGTACTTCAATACGATTCCCGAGATAAGGGCGGTAATGGAATAGCCAACCGTTCCGAACAATCTCACGCGATCAAAGCGTTTGCCCTTGTTTCTCAAAGAAGGAACGACCACAGACTCAGCGATAGGTATTATGCTCACAACAAAGAATGAGAAGAAACACATTGCGATCAATGAAGTTTCAAAGGTTGGTGAGAAGAAAACTGCCCAGACAGAGACTGCCGAGACAATAGAGACCATTCCCATGACAGTTGGTCCGCCTGTCCTGCTTGATTGCCTGAACCAAAAAGGATTTGCAATAATTGAGAGGGTAGGAGTGACCGCCATCAGAATCCCGATCTCTATTGCTGAAAAGCCTTTGCCGTAAAAAAGCTGACTAAAGAGAGCGGTGATGCTGAGATTTGAATATATGAATACTTCGGTAAAGATCTCACGGATGCTGGAAGAGGTTCTAAAAAGAGAAACACGCACTGAATATCAAACCTCCTGGTGTAGAATTCTAGTGGGGGTGAATCTCTTGTCGAAAAAACATGCGCTGCTTTTGATGCTTATCATACCACTAGTGGCTCTTGGGAGCACTGGACTTCATGTGATTCTGTCACCATCACTGTCGATTAACAGCTTTCCTGCAGTCAGCAACAGCTACAAGCCAAGCCTTGAAGACCTCAATCGCTATTTGAGTGTTCCTGCAATCTTCTCGGGCGGCATGCAGATTTCCCTGGGGAAGTCAAGGCTGTATTTGAATATGGATCTGAGACAGGAGTTTTCCGATTACTTGATGGGCAACTGGTTCTCGAATCTCCCGCTGTCGACGACAAATTTCCTTCCTTCGGTAGACATGAATTTTCCCAGGCTCGGTTACTTCGAGAGAAGAGATGAGAATTCGCTGATCTCTTTGGGCAGGCGAAAACTGAGTCTTGGTGGTTCTACTTACAGTTTTGTTCTCTCAAATACTCTGCCGTATTTTGATCACCTGTGGATTGAGTTGAATGGAAAAGCCAAATCAGGGGAGTATCTTTATAATTTCTTTGTTATATCTTCCGACAGAACAGTTAGCGGGGGACCCAAGACACTCCTTGGTCACCGGTTCGGATATATGAACGACAATCTCAAGGTCACTTTTGGCGAAGAAAACCTCGTTTACGGTGTCTATCCTGATCTGCAGGATATTGGGCCATTTCTAATCTATCATCATACCTATCAGGATCATTCAAACGTAACTGCAACCATAGCGGCCGAGGTTAAGATTGACCGCGCTATTGCCTACGGTGAGTTTACACTTGATGATTTCAGACTTTCGACGGAGAGTCCTAATTCCAATCCCACGGCCTTTGGTTGGCTTGCAGGTTTTTCATGGAAAATATCTGATGGCTTGCCCTATTCCGGACTGAGATTCACTGAAGCGGAGAACGAAGTCAAAGATCAAACACTTCTGAATAGCGGCGGACTTAGAGTGCGGATGGAACACTACCACGCAACCACCTATCTCTACAATAGGGGTATAAGCATCGGCAAGTTCACTTATCAATACCGGTTCAATGTCTTGCATCTTGATTCTTGGCCAGTTATCACTGGTTTTTTTGGATTTCCTTTTGGACCTGACTCAACGTTGAGCCTTGTCGGCATCGGGTACGAGAGTCAGAATATATCTCTTAGCGTCAAGGCAGAGCTTCTCAGAACTGGCTCAGCCAATATCGATTCTCCTTATGAGCCACCTTTTGACCAGAACTGGTACGGTCCAAAGAAACCGATCAACAGATCTATGATTCTGTCTTTGGAGAGTTTCTTCGCTTACTGCCCAGATACAGCGCTCTTTGCTGGCGGTAAAGTAATTTTCGCCGATCACATTGATTTCTGGATTAACGTGGGTTTCATCAAAGGTTTTTCACTATTTTAGGGAGGTAATTCCGATGAAGAAGATTGTCTTGCTGTTTTTCTTGGTGTTGTCGGTGGCAATTCTTGCAAGCCAGGGTACGTTGATATTCAAGGGTACAGATCAATATGACTTATTTTTGGGCAGAAACTTGATTGAAGGAAAAACTCTCTTTACACCTAATACAGGGATTCCTGAGGGTTTTGCTTTAGTCCAGCTTAAGCAACCCGTTGTGAAGACTTCTCCAGGAACAGAAATCCACTTGAGAGTTACTCCTCAGTTCCTCATCCACAATTTCGAGCCTTTCAAGGAGAAGGGCTGGCTGAAATCCGTGGTTCCTCTTTACTTGAGATACCGTTATGATACTCTTAAGCCCTGGCTTGTACTGGGTTTTGAAAGTGAAGTATCCGACTATATCACAGGGTATATAAATCTAGATATTCCAAAAGACTATCGGAGTTACATTAGTCACGGTGATGATTTTGATTCGAAGCCCTACATGAATTTTCCAGTGGAGTTTTTTGAAGGAAAAATCGAGGCGCTAGATATGAGCTGGCCTACTTTCGGCTATGTATCCTACGCAAATGAAAGCTTCTACGCTTCTCTAGGTAGATATAAACTTACCTGGGGTCCGATGAGAAATGGACTTGCAATAAGCGATGCGTCATCTTATTACGATAATATCTCTTCTTCATATACTACTCCCCTCTGGAAAAACGGCCGGTTCACATATTCTTTTCTGGTCATTACCCCGACTTCTCTCCTGAACGATGAAGAATGGATAAAGCAGGGAAAGGTGTGGGATCTCAATCAAAGAAGACCATACACTGAAGGAGCGAAGACGATCATAGGGCATCGGTTCGATGTCCAGTTTGCAAGCTGGGGGAGGGTCGGGGTAGGCGAGATCAATGTTGTCGGTGGGAAGCACCCGGATTTGAACGACGCCAACCCATTCATCATCTTCCACAATACTTACGGTGAAGATTTCTCCAACGTCATGGCTTCGCTCGATTTTTCTCTAGCGCCGTTTAAGGGAATCGAGGTCTACGGAGAAATCGCCATCGATGACGTTTCGTTCGGTTCGACAGAAGCCGGAGCGCGGGGCAAACCAACGGCCCTGGCTTATGGTGGGGGTCTTAGATACGCGACGGATATAAAGGGAACGTTGCTTCTTGCCTCTGTGGAGCTCTATCATTCAGACACGTGGATGTACAATCGCTGGCAGCCGCTTCTCACATTTACAAACAGAATCTACACAAAGTCCGAACTTCCCGGAAGCAGGGATTTCACGGACTATCCGCTCGGCTTCAAATATGGCCCTGATCTGAACGGTTTTTCTCTTATGGCTAATGCGATAATGACGAACGGGCTTTCAATCTCCTTCGTTTATGATCATTTCAAACAGGGAGAGGTTACTCTTAAGACACCATACTTGAACATGGAAGAACCTGAAGACGACCCCGGTCAGTTTACGAATCCGGAAGATTGGAGTGGCCCCGTCGGTGAGACCGTAAATGCAAATATCATGACACTGAACATAATGATTCCTTACAGGGACTTCACTTTCGGAAGCGATTTCTCGATTTATTTCGGAGGTTATTTCAAGAAGAACGGTGGTTATGACAAACCGATTTTCGAAATAAGGCCTTATGTATCTTACGTTTTCTAGATGAAACTGTGTGCCCATGCGTTGACCGGTACTCAGAAGGGGCGACCAGCTAGCCGCCCCTTTTTTGTACTTGATCAAATAAAGCCAAAGACCAGGAACCCGATGATGAATCCAACTACTAAACCAACAATCAGTCCTTTTGTGAATTTGTCTGGTTTTCTTCCTGGAGTTGGGGATTCTCCTCTTTGACTTTCTTTGTACCAGTCTCTATCGTAGATTCCCAATTGTTTTCACCCCTTTCCTTGAGGACGAAGTCCATCCAGAATCTCTTGACGAATATCAGAATTGGAACGGCAAAAACCACTCCGAAGACACCTAGGAGTTCTCCAAATCCAATTATAGATACAAGAACTATGAACCAGTTGATCTTGACTATATTCGACAGGATTTTCGGAGAGAGAAACCAAATCTCTATCTGGTTTGCGAACACAAGCAGAACAATGGCTCCGACAACCCCCCAAAAACCCTTGCTGACGAAAGAAAGCACTATCATTGGAATGGATGTAAGTACTACTCCCAAATACGGGATGAAATTTGTTATTCCGGCGAGCAATCCGAGGAATATTGCGTTTGGGACTCCGATTATTGCAGATCCGATACCAATAATGGTCCCTACAAAAAGCGCAATGATCAGCTGGCCACCTATGTAGGTCTGAAAATCCTTGTAAAGTGAGTCAAAAAAACTGCCAACCTTATTCTGGTCGCAACCGGGAAAAAGTATTGGCGCGACTTTTTGAATCAAACCGGTTCTGCGAGCAATAACAAATCCCGCTATGATAAGCAGCACAACTCCGGTAATCCATGAAGTTATGTTTGATGCAACGTACTGTCCGATCGTGATCGCTGCATCACTCAGCCACTGAGACGCACTTTCAACGATATCGACTGTAATTTCGGTAACAAAAGGAGGAAGCTTCTCTAACCACTTGTCAAACGCTCCGTCATTGAACAATGAACCTAACTCGGTAGATAGGCTGCTCACTCCTCTTATGGTTATTGGAATAGCCCTGTATATTAGGAAGACCATGAATGTAAGAAGGGCAATACCTGTGATGATCTTGAGAGCTCCTTTAGGGATCTTTCTGCTGACGAACCGTGCCGGTGTATTGATTATTAGCGAGAATATAAATGCCAGGCCTAAGACTCGAGAAGTCATAGGAAAGAGAAAAAGAGTCATGAAGATTGCTATGAAATACCCAAGAACCCAGAATTTTGTTGTCTTCATATTGGCCCTCCGCCGGAGAATAATGGCAAATCTGTTGTATACTCATTATGTATATTTTGGAACTGAGGTGTCCTATGAGAAGAGTATATATTATAGTGATCGTGTTTTTTTTAATTTCTGTGATGTCATTTGGATCAACTCACTCTTCAAGAATACTGTCTCCCGGATCGGTGAAGGCTATGCTGGGTTTCAAAGATGTGGGATTGAGGATCGGCATACTTCCCTTTCTAGAGGCCGGTTGGTTCATCGATGAGGGTTCATACTTCACTCTTGGCTACGATGGCAACTTTCATGTCGCGTCCCGCGTCTCATTTTCTTCACTGGAGGAAGCGAGGGTGGTTGCAGAGTTAGGATATGACTTCAATGTTGTGTATCTGGAAGTTAGCGGCCTGTATGAGTATTCTGCGCCTGACGCATCCTTCCTTGGTGGGCAACTGAAAACAGAAGTATTCTTTGACAACTATTTGAGTACTGTCAGTGCCACTCTGGGAAGATTTCAGAAGGTAGCCGGCGAGACTGAAAAGAAAAGCTACACCTCTGTGGGGTTCTCAGCGAGGAGAAGACTGGATATTGACAAGAAGTTTTACTTTGTAAATATTGAAAGTATTGAACTGGTCGGCACACTGAAGTGGGAAATCAAAGACGATCTCGCCTCTTTCAACCCTTTTCCTGCTTACAGTTTCGTGGGGATACAGCTGAATCTAGGATTTCTTAACTGAGAAGCGAAGTCTTTTCCTGCTCCTTGACAGGAATGGCAATATATGTATCTGCTCCTGTGATGAATAATCCTCATACCGACAAGTTCATGAAAGGAGTTTTGCTATCTCATCTACTTCTTTTTCGTCGGACATCTCTCCATCGACGGACATCTCCATAACCTTACCCGCCATGTAGGTTAAGAGGCGATGGGATACCTTGGAAGCTCTCCTCATGGACATAGAAGCTCCTAGAGCCCTCTCGACTCTATCGTAGAAGTCGGCTCTTGCGTTGATTAGAATCTCTCTTACCCTTTTGTTCTTCATTCCATGAAGCCAAAGATAAACAAGAGAAACCATTATGTCAGATCTTTCGGAATAAAGCTTCAGCACCTCGGCATAGAGATCCCTGGCAATCTCAACGGGTTGCTTAGCTTGATCGATTAGTGGTTCGAGTCTTGGAAGTACGTAGTTGTTCAGAATGTGCCTGGATAGATCTATGAGCATTCCCTCTTTGGAGCGATGGTGATAGTGAATCGCAGCAAGATTGACTTCTGCGATGCTTGAAACCTTTCGGGTACTCAGTCCTTCAATTGTTTCCTCGGCGATCACCTGTATAGCTGCTTCCATAATTCTCTCTCTCGTTTCTTGTCCACGCACTGTCGTCACCCCTTTCAATCATTCGTATAACACATATTATATCACATTGTGTTAGAAAGTGAACGGCAAAGCCGGGAAATACCCGGCTTCTTTTTATGGAATAATCCTTGTGCCCGACTTTCCCCTAAGTGCCAGGTCGACCTTCTCCAGAGAGGTTATTATTGCTTCCTTTCCCGTTCTTGAAGCAAATTCAATTGCTGATTCTATTTTCGGAAGCATGCTTCCCTTTGCGAAGTGACCGGCATCGATCAACATTTTACCTTCTTCGACAGTAACTACCTTCAGTTCTCTTTGGTCTTTCTTTCCAAAGTTGATGTATGCGTGGTCGACACCGGTAAGAATTACTAAGGCATCGGCATCAATCAGTTTCGCAAGCAGTGCGGACGCTCTATCTTTATCGATGACCGCCTCTACACCTTTTATCATTCCCCTCTCATCTCTAGCAACCGGAATTCCTCCACCGCCTGCCGCAACAACAATTGTCCCATCGTTGATCATCTCTCGTATCGGTTCAATCTCCAGCACATCAAGTGGTATCGGAGAGGGAACTACACGACGAAAACCCCTACCCGCATCTTCTTTCACAGTCCAGCCTTTGGTTCTTTCAAGTTCCTTAGCGGTCTTCTCATCATAGAACGGTCCGACCGGCTTTGAAGGGTGCAGGAATCCCTCGTCTTCCTTATCTACTACGATTTGAGTCAGAACGCACGCAATGTCTCTTCTTTTGCCTCGCTTCAGAAGCTCATTGTTCAGAGTCTGAGTAATCAAGTAGCCAATAGATCCCTGAGTCATTGCATCGTTTACATCGATTGGAAAAGGAGGGAATACGTCTTTTGACATATCCTGTTGAACCAACAAGTTGCCCACCTGCGGGCCGTTTCCGTGTGTGATTATCAGTTCATAACCTTCCTCTACAAGATCTGCGAGATAAGAGGTAGTTGAGAGGAGGTTCTTCTCCATAATTTCTGCAGTTGGTTTTTCATTTGGTTTATTTAGAGCATTGCCACCTATTGCAACAACGATTCTCTTCATTTTTCCCCCTATAGCAGTGTGGCTATCATTACTGCCTTAATTGTGTGCTTTCTGTTCTCGGCTTCTTCAAAGACTCTTGATGCGGGACTCTCAAAGACATCTTCAGT
>NZ_DJHG01000091.1:0-3933 GCF_002432955.1 Mesotoga sp. UBA5825
ATGGGGGCTCTTCCCTGGCCGACCATTTTTGTTGCAGTTATGTCCCTGGCAATACTCAAGGCCTTGGGCAGGACTAACCTGAACGAGATAAACGTTACGCACACTGCTATGTCCTCCGGAGCAATGGTGGCTGGCGGTCTGGCCTTTACAGTTCCGGGCATCTGGATTCTTGAGGCTTCCTCAGAGGTAAGTTTCCTGTCTCTCCTGGTCGTCACATTGTCAGGCACTATTCTGGGAGTTGTATTCACAGGACTGATTAGGCGTTATTTCATCGAGAAGGAGAAGCTGCCTTTTCCCATGGGTTTGGCTTCCTACGAGACAGTTGTTGCCGGTGACAAAGGGGGGAAGAAGGCAAAGTACCTCTTTTCCACCATGGGGGCCGCTGCCGTATTTGTCGCAGTAAGGGACGGGCTGGGATGGATTCCTTCTGCGTGGTCTTCGGTCCGGCTGTATTCAAGAAACATCTTCTTTGGAATGTGGATATCCCCTATGGCCGTTGGCATAGGTTACATAATCGGACCGCTCTTCACAGGAGTGTGGTTCCTTGGAGCTGTTATAAGCTACTTCTTCTTGATCCCCGTTGGAGTTGCGGCCGGATGGTTCGCTGATGTCGGCTCTGCGACGGCTTTCAAAGATAGTCTCGGGATCGGACTGATGGTCGGCACCGGTGTTGGAATTCTGCTCAAGGGAATCTTGCCGCGGGCAAGAGAGATCTACCTTCCCGTAAAGAGCAGCGGGAAGGGATCGCGAATGAAGACGCTTCGCTGGATACCTCTGGTTTTTGCGGCCATCGCTCTCTTCCTCACAACTTTGACGGAAATGACTCTTGTCTCTTCTCTACTTACAATAGTTGGCGTATGGCTTACGACGGCCATGGCCGCCTCGATAACCGGGCAGTCGGGGATCAATCCTATGGAGATATTCGGCATCATCATTCTTATTGCCGTGAAGTCAGTCGCCAGTCTCGGCACAATCGAAGCGTTCTTGGTGGCTGGAGTAGTGGCAGTTGCTTGCGGTCTTGCTGGCGATGTACTGAACGATTTCAAATCCGGTTACCTTTTGAAGACCAACCCCAGGGCTCAGATCGTCGCCGAGACGGTCGGCGGAGTAATTGGCGCAGTAGTCTCGGTAATCGTTCTCTTTATTATGTTCAGAGCCTATGGTACAATGGGCCCGGGAACGGAACTCCCCGCGCCACAAGCGTACGCCGTTTCCACCATGGTCGGTGGTCTCCCAAATACTCCGGCCTTTTTCTTCGGCTTGGTGATTGGGATCATAATCTATCTTATGAAACTACCGGGGATGACGCTTGGAATTGGCATGTACCTCCCTATGGAGATATCTACCGCCGCATTCGTTGGAGGCGTTATTAGCTTAATTGTCGGCAAGATCAAGCCAGAATCGAAGGAGACCGGCATGATAGTGTCGTCGGGACTTCTTGGAGGCGAAGGTATAACGGGAGTAGTTTTGGCAATAATCAGGGTTCTAACAGTTAGCTAATAGAATAGAGGAGTTGTTTTGAAACACATTCACGCAGTGGGCAGAGTCCCTTTCAATCGCGTTCACATTTCTCTCAAATGGTTATTGTTCGGCGCCGTTGTCGGGGTAGCGGCCTTCTTCATCGTCAATCTTTCAATGGAGAGGATCGAGTCACCTCACTTCTCTGCCCAGCTGTCCGCGGCTCGACTAATGGCCTCTTGCATAGCTGAACTTTCAGCTTTCCGGGAGTCATTAGGCATAGTAATCGACCCATCCGTCGACCCTAATTTGACAGGGCTTATTGGACCGGAATTCACGGAGTTGACAACTACTCTAGGAAATCTGCAGGCGAAGAGAACCTCGACCAATCCGGACTTCGCGGCTCTCCTGGTGAAGTACTTCAAAGAACTCGATCTCAAGAGAGGCGATCCCGTTGCTATAGGAGCGAGCGGCTCTTTCCCCTCGCTTCTTCTAGCCACTCTCTGCGCCTGCGAAGTTCTGGAACTTGAACCCCTTGTGATCTATTCGATTGGCGCTTCAGAGCACGGCGCCACACATCCGGAGTTTACCTTTGTTACGATGCAGGAAAGACTTGTAGAGGTAGGGCTGCTTAAAGACAGCCTGATCGCAGTCTCTCTGGGCGGTAATTACGATACGGCAAGTGGAATGTTTTTCCCGAAAGCTCGTGAACTGATGACGGAGATTGCTTTATCCAGCGGAAAGACCTTTATATATGAAGAGTCTCTTCAAGCAAGCATTGAAAAGAGACTTGAGCTCTATCTTGAGAAGTCGGCCGGACTGCCTTCTGTCTTCGTCAATATCGGGGGAGCAAGCACAAACTTCGGCAACAGCCATCTAGCTCTCAGCCTGGATAACGGTGTTTTGACTTCGTTCTCTTCGATCCCTAAAGGAGATGAAAGGGGACTGATTTTCGAGTTTGCGGAGCTCGGTGTGCCCGTGATTCATCTGCTGAACATCAGAGATCTCGCAATGGAGAATGGCATTCCGATCGATCCCGTTCCTCTTCCGGAACCGGGAACCAGCGGAGTGTATTTTGTCGATAGTTATTCGTTGCTTCTGACTTTGACCTTTCTATTCCTTATGATCCTCTGCGTTGTCGCGGGAAGGGTGATTAAGAAATGACAAACTGGCTGCTGGCTCTGGTCGCATTGTCTATCCTTCTGCTCTTTCTCGTCATTGAGAATATTCTCTCGAGAAAGAGAAGAAAACGGTTGAAAATCGCAGTCCAAGTGAACGGAACCAGAGGTAAGAGCGAGACAGTAAGACTAATTCACGCGGCCCTCAAAGCAAACGGCTTTTCGGTACTTGGAAAGACGACGGGGACTGTTCCTCTATGGATAACCCCCGACGGGAGACACGTCGAAGTGGTTCGTCGCGGCCCTGCAAACATACAGGAGCAATTCCTCGCCTTGAAGAAGTCGGAGAGGGAAGGCTGCAATGCTTTGGTTGTAGAATGTATGGCTATTAAGCCCGAGATGCAGCTTTCAAGCATGAGAATAGTCGAAGCAGACATTACCGTCATCACGAACGCTTATCCGGATCATATCGAAGAGATTGGAGCCGACGAAATTGAGACGGCCAAAGTGCTTTCTCTATCTATTGCTCCAGGCGGAATTTGCGTTTTGGGAAACGTTTCGTCCGAAGCAATGGAGTCTGTAAAAGACCACTGTTCTAGAATGAATACTAGATTGGTTACCGTCATCCCGAAAGTAGAGGACACGGCCGGATTCAAATTCGAGCCAAATGAGGAAAACCTTTCTATCGCACTGAAGGTTGTAGAACTACTTGGTCTGGACAGAGAAAAGGCGCTTGAGGGAATGAGAGAGGCGCTGCCTGATGTGGGGACCTTCAGGTATCTGCATCTCGGCGACGGGATAAATGATACCGTCCTGGCAAATGCGTTCGCGGCCAATGACATTCGGTCC
Source organism: Mesotoga sp. UBA5825 (assembly GCF_002432955.1). NCBI lineage: Bacteria > Thermotogati > Thermotogota > Thermotogae > Kosmotogales > Kosmotogaceae > Mesotoga > Mesotoga sp. UBA5825. The sequence goes on from NZ_DJHG01000091.1 coordinate 3,426, forward strand.
ACTTCTCTGCTTCTGAAAAAGGCAAGACAGGATTTTCCCGGGAGACCACTCGTCGGATTCTTCAACTCCAGAGACGACAGACCGGACAGGGCTCTCGTCTTCGAAGCGATGATTAGAGACTTCGACAGGATAATAGTCAGAGGACCTGTTCCTCAACGAATACTGAAGAACAAGAACGTGGAAAAGCTGAAAGACCCGAGCCGGCTCGATTCGCTTCTTGAAGGGCACGAGCTCGTTTTCGGATTCGGAAATATACGCGGCCTTGTACAGTGGCTGAGCGGGTTGGAGGAGATTCGATGAGTCCTGCATTGTTCTCAATCGGAATCGTCATAAGTACGGTGTTCTGGTGGGTGACAGGGTTGTCGGCCGGAGGGCTTGTCACGCCGGTCTACCTGTTCATCTTCATTGAACAGCCTTTGAGGCTGCTGTATACATGGGGTGTCGGTCTGGTCACATTCCTGATTCTAAATCTTCTCCAGAGGTATCTAATTCTCTACGGAAGAAAGAG
>NZ_DJHG01000091.1:4032-4252 GCF_002432955.1 Mesotoga sp. UBA5825
CCATCGTTCCAGGGCTGATCGCAAATGACTTTTATAGGCAAGGAGTAGTGAAGACCTCTCTTTCGCTTATCTTCGTCACAACGGTTGTCTGGTTGACAAACATACTGATAAAATCGATCATGGTTGTCTAGGAGTTACAGCTAGCCGAATAGCACGAGTCTTAAAACAAGATAAAGGTTGGAAATGCCGAGAGATATTATTGCCGAAGGGAACCCGATCT
>NZ_DJHG01000018.1:0-7622 GCF_002432955.1 Mesotoga sp. UBA5825
ACGTCTGGGAGTGGTGCTCCGATTGGTACGAGGAAGACTATTACAGGTACAGCCCCAATGTGAACCCGTACAATGCGGAAGGCGACTGCGAACGGGTCATGAGGGGCGGAAGCGTAGGTCTCAGCGAGACTTTCGCCCGGGTAACACATCGGGATTATCTGGAGCCCTCTTCTGCTGGCGACGCCGTAGGCTTCCGCATCTGCAGAACGGCCCCGAATGAACTGCAGGACTATATATGAGACAGTCAGGACATCCCTAACTGTGTCTGGTATTTAAGAATATCCTCTTCTGGCCCGAAGGTCTTAGTGAAGGGGAAATACAACATGACAAAAACACTACTCAATTCTTGTTTGACAGAACGCGCTCATAGAAAGGAGGAATCATATCTGGAGTGAATTTGTTTCTTTCGGAAAACAGCAGGCCTACTACTGAAATGAATCTGCATCGCGCCGCACAAAATAGAATTTTCCCCTGAAATCACCGATTCTCAAACTACCTGCTGAAAACACGTGAGAGTGTGTTATCTTCGGGAACCAAACAACTGGAGGGATCGAATTATGACTGGTGCTGATACGCTTGTGTATAACGGCATAAGAAAACGATAAACAGATTCAGAGAGAATCCTTTCTTTTACTTCACAGAGTCGGACATCCATGCTTCTCTTCACAAAGATATCATGGAGGGAGGCAGCATAGAGCTTGTTCACAGGGAAGAAGGGATAGCTGTTTCCCTTGTTCATCTAGAATATCCTACAAATTTCAGATATGAAAAACGCAAACTTCTTGAGGGATATGGCAATGATGTGTCGATTACATCGATCGACAATGAAGCTAAATACGGTGATAGAGGCAACTTCGATCTCGTTGTTCTAAACAAAGAATTCATCTGTTCTGTATTCGAGACACTTCATGATGGCGAAAATCCACAAGATGCTAACCTCGAAACGATTCTGAAGCATGTGATAAACAAAGACGCCTCGCTTTCGATAGAAAGGAAGCATAAAGATGATTTGACGTATAAGAAAGAAGTGCAGTATGCCATTGAGGTTAAGTTCATACATCCCTTCAATGCGAGAAACATAAATATGTTCGAAGAGGTGATCACAGACAATGAGAAACTAAGATTGGCCACCGAACACTTTGATGGTTTCGTCAAAGCCGTGAACCTTGTTTTCTGTAGCTCACAGGAGAAAGTCAGATCCGATCGTGCAAAAACTGTGATTAAGAGAATAAAGGAATACATCGAAACTGGGAGTATCGTACACGAGAACATACAGTATAAGGTTCCTGAGGCCGTACTTAATGTATTCATCGATTCTCATCTGGATGAGTCGAGAAAAAACACCGACAAACCCATTTCCTGGCCAGCCAAAGGCAGCACGAATTTCGGAGATTGGAGAAATGAACTGATAAATACGATAATAAGGTAATTATCTGTTCAAGATTTCTCTCTGTGACGCTTTCTCGCCTTTTACAACGAGGGAAAACATGAACGTTGTCTTTTGGAGAGCACTGGACAAAATCGGTGAGTAGCCCAGGGGGNNGCTCTTGGTCAGGATCTGGTCTTTGATCTTATCGGAGGACGGGTCCATGATCTGGGATGAAGGACCAAGGACGGCTCTTCACTCGACGATGATTATGCCTGACGGGTTCTTCGAAAAGCGTCTGCGTATCACAGGTTCTTCAGACTACTCTTTGGTCACCGTGAAGGAGAATGAGAGATCGATCGGACTTAGCCTCGTCAACTAGAGCTTTGGTGAAGCCAGATCTGCTGAAGATAGCGTACTCCTTCTCTTTGAATTCATCCCATCGCGGCAGATTTCCCCTTTCACGCAATGCTGCAAGAATATCAGTGCCGACGGGCCTTTCACTCCACTTGACTTCTCCCAATAATATTCGTCTCTCTTCTCTGTTCATGCCCACCAGATCGATTTCAGCGTTTCTATCCCACCAGCGACCGATTTCGAAGTAATTCGTTCCGCTAATCCACATGACAACACTGCGCGCGAAATCCTCATATGTGATCGAGAAGAACTGGTTTTCGGTATCTTTCAGGATGCTCAACAGTCTTTCCTTCTGATCGGTGAGTATGAGATCTTTGTAATAGAAAACATAACGGAAGTAGAATCTGAAGAAGTTGTCTGCTATTCTGTATAGTCCCTTCTTGCTTTTAAGCGGATCTTCACCCACTGGTACTTCTTTCTCGACTATGCCAAGAAGATTTAGAATGGAGATATATTTCATGATGCTACTTTTGTCGATACCGGTTTCGTTTATTATCTCGCCCAGTTTTCTCTTTCCGAGCGAGATTGCCCTCAAAATGGCGAAGTAGTTTCTCGGTTCTCTGAGCTCCTCATTCAGAAGAAACTCGGCTTCGGCAAACAACACCTCGTTCTGGTTGTATATCTTCTCCATGACATTTCCGTAGTAGTCAAGATCGCTGTCAAACTGCTCAAGATAGAACGGTACTCCACCAAGAGTGCCCCATATCTTGAGCAGGTCATCGAAATTGTATTTCTTCTCGAAGAAGTCGCCGATTTCATTGAAGGGAAACTGGTTTAGAAGAAGCTGTCCAGTTCGCCTGCCGTATAGAGGGCTCTTATAGCTCAAGACACTGTTCTCCATTACGGAGACGCTCGAACCCGTTAGAATGAGAAAGACATTCGAGTTTGACAAGTATTCGTCCCAGCCCTTTTGAAAAGACGAGATAATGCCCGGTTCTCTTTCTATAAGGTAAGGAAACTCATCTATCACGAGTATGTATCGATCGTGCTTGGAGGCAAGGTACTTGAACAGCATCTCCCAGTTGGAGAATCCGGCTATTATGTCTTCGTCGAAGAATTCAATAACCTTCTCAGAGAGCTTCTTCAGCTGAAGATTCTCCGGGAGTTTCTCCGCAAGGTAATAGATCCCCCGCTTCTTCCTCAAGAATTCCTTAGTGAGTTCTGTCTTTCCGACTCTCCTTCTACCGTATAGAATAAGCAGTTCCGGTTTTCCCCTTTCGAATCTCTCCTCGAGATAGGCTAATTCCCTCTTTCTGCCAACAAACACAATAATCACCTACTTGTTATACTTTACAGTATTATACTATATAGTATATTTATTGATCGATCATCTTCATCTCTCTCTTTTATTGCGGATAATTGCTTCAGTATCGTTTCAGGACATTTCGGGGATTTGAAAAAGGAAAAGAGTTGATTTCTCGATAAACATAAGGGCTGGAGGCCTGTTCTAGAGCTCAATGATCGCAAAAATGGGACTCGATTTTCAAAGCCGTTGTTAGTGGTTGGTCAGGAGCAAAGAATAAGAGCTTGACCGAGTTCATCAAGAAGCATACGAGATTCACTGATCAGAACACTCGCTTTGTCAGCTGACTGGATCCTCAAATAAACAGGGTCAGACTAGATAATTCTCATCCGGGCAACATCTTTCTCAGTACTGGAAACGATAGTCTGCTCTTCTTTGCAGACAGTATCTTGCGAAATGACGCGATAAATCGTGTCTACCTTTTGATCACGAACTGGATGTTGGATTTTGACCTTTAAATAACAGTGGATATTGTATTTAGATAAAGATAGTCATTTGAAGAACATGCTTTCATTAGCCGACAGTGCGACGCCGACATCGAAAGCACTGCCGCGCCTTATGATACCTCTGCGAGAGCTTGAGTGGAGGAATGATTATAGAAGGCTGCCGCAAATAATCAGGTGCAATCGCCAGAAACATTCATCGTCGGGAACTGACTGGGCGGAGTTTAACTTTGTATAGGACGTAAAGGTGCTATATTAGTAAACGAGCGCATTGCACTATATGTTGCATGTTACCTTGGTCTTGCCGTGCTACTTCGAGTGCAGAGCCTCACTCATGGAGGTGGGGAATGAAGAGAACGGTGCTTTTTACACTCTGAGTTTTGTCTCTGTCGGTTCTTACGCTTGCAAGAAGCGGAGAATTCGTGCTGGCTCAGAAGGGCAGTTTCACGATGGGCGATACCTCGGGAGATGGATATAGTGAAGAAAAACCAACCCATGAGATCACGCTTACGTACAGCTTCCAAATAGGCAAGTATGAAGTGACTTTCGACGAGTACGATGCTTTCTGTGAGGCTACCGGAAGAAGCAAACCCGGCGACGAAGGCTGGGGAAGGGGAACCAGACCAGTAATCAATGTAAGCTGGAACGATGCTATAGATTACTGCAACTGGCTTAGCGAGAAGGAGAAGCTTCCGAAGGCGTATGACAATGACGGCAACTTACTGGATAAGGATGGAAAAGTGACGCCTGATCCGTCAAAGGTAGTCGGATACAGACTGCCGACTGAAGCTGAATGGGAGTATGCTGCAAGAGGCGGGAACAAGAGCAAGGGATACAAGTATTCCGGGAGTGACAATGTAGATTACGTAGCCTGGTATTGGGAAAACTCTGAAGGGCATACTCACGATGTTGGAACTACTCCAACCCAACGAGCCTAGTATCTATGATATGTCTGGCAATGTTTGGGAGTGGTGCAGCGACTCGTTTGGAGAATACTCCAGCTCTGCACAGACGGATCCGTATGGCAACGGCGAACCATGTTTCAGAGCGATCAGCGGGTCCTTGCTCTTAAGGCGTACAGCGGATCTTNNGAGCGAGAAGACGCTTTGAGTCTGAGATGAAGCTTCGCTTCGAGAAAAACCCTATTCGAGACTACGAAGAACAAGGAGAAAAAGCAGATCCAATAGCATCACCAGGGTGGGTATTGAGTGTAGGGTCTGGGGTTTGGCGGAAAGAACCGACTGACTCATTCACAATTATCTGATGCTACTCAGAACGAGTAGCTGGCGACGCGTCTTACCTTTGAAGCATGACCTTAACTTTACTCACTTTGTCATCCTCACTTGATCTTGGTCACAATCTGGGCTGCGGGTCTTGACGAATGACGGGTTACCAATTACCAACAACGGACAACTATTTCTTCTGCTTGCAACTGACAACGTGGAACTTGGATCTGCTTCTTTCCGATGGACGGCGGACCGTTGACGGGCAACGTTGTTTTGAGCAGCGCTCAGCGAGTCTTCGTTCTTAAGGCGTACAGCGGATCTTCGGTGGACGACGGATCGATGACGGTTGACCTGAGAGGCTTCGTGCGAAGCAGCATCACTTTCCCGGATGTTTCTCCGGGCATCACTTCCGCCGGCGATCTTTCGGCGCATCACTTCCCGACGTAGTCGGCCTCGCCTCCTAGTGAAGCCAGCATTGCGTTCACTCTCTTTCCACTGCTCCTATTCATGGGTCAACGATGTATAATTCCGTTATCAAGCAGTCATTTGCTGTGTCTTGCATTCTTCTGAGGTCGATTGATTCTTATTAAGCACTCACTAATACGAAGGGGGTGCTACAATGCGTAGAGCGTTTTTCGTTCTGATTATCCTGTCTGTGGCAATGATCTTTCTTACGAGTTGTCCAAGCGTAAAATACTCTCTTACAGTTCAGATAGGCGGCAGTGGAACTACAGATCCAACTGCAGGAGTTCACGAATTTACGAAGAACCAAATCGTTACTGTGAAAGCATATCCGGATAACGGTTGGGAGTTTGAATCCTGGGAAGGCGAAGTAGCGTCGCCCGACTCAACGACAACAGCAGTCACGATGGACAAAAGCAAGACAATCAAAGCAGTATTCGTTCAAGATCAAGTAGCAAGCATAATTGACAAATTGAATCCTTACAACCCGCTTTCATTCCGTTATGGCGAAGAACTCATACCTCTTGTGAACAGCAAGATTCAGAAATTCCTGGCTCTTTTGGAAAGCAGTGACCCACTGGAACGCTGGGCCGCAGCTTACGCCTTTCAACGAAATCTTCTGGATGAATCCACTCTTGACAGTCTAGAAGAATACCTTCAAGATGACAACAAGACTATCAGGGCACTTATTGCAGTAGCATTCTTACTGAATGGAGATGACTCAGGAAAGCCTGTACTGGAGAGTTTACTGACTGAAGACACACCCATGATGTACAGCGTACCACCGGTACTGCTTTCAGATTTTGCTGAAACCATACTCAATGCCTATTATCCCGCCGAGTATCCATTAGCAAGCTTCTTTCCTCAGACAACGTCCGTCTCTGGCGGACCCTGCGACTACACTGTCACGGTAACCATTGTTTTCCATGGTGAAGGCGCCTCAGAGACTCAGGTCGAGTCATGGGAGACTGACGCTGAAGCCATCTGGAATGGACCGAGCGGTTCTCGAGAATGGGGTGACGGCTGCTGCACAGTAACGTTCGACTTTGACTTCTCGGTTCTTGCTGAAAGTGCAGAACCACCTGATGACGCCCATGTTGTGGAAGTCAAGAAGGTCAAAGGAAGCCACACTTCGTGGGTAGCTACTCCACTGCCGACTCCAGGATCGACTGAAACAACCACGGGTGAATGGGACAATCTGGATACTGGACCTGTCATCGCCCATGAAGTTGGCCATATGATGGGTCTAGACGATGAATACCACACAGATGACGAAGGAAATTATGTAAACGACAACCCTCAACCCGCGGGCAGTCCGCCAAGCATAATGGCGCAGACCTGGGGTGGAGCACAACCCCTGACTGAACATCTGGATGCGATAATGGAGGCCGCTGGCATCGAGTGCGACTGCGATTACACCCTCACTGTTGAGCCCTCTCATGACATCAACATAGCTCCCGGATCGCATACCGTAACTGTCACAGTAACGCGAAAGGACGGAACGCCGGCAAAGAACTGTGATCTGGAGCTAAACATAACAGGACTCCATCCCAAGACAGATGTTAAACTGAAAACAGATGACACTGGAAAAACCGGCTACACGTACCAGTGTGTCGTGAAGGGGCATACTGGCATAGATTCCATAGACGTGACAGGAAAATGCGGCGCGATTGGCAATGCAATCAAAGAGTGGATCGCATTGTGGGACCTCTTCCCATTCGGTATCGATCCTTATGACGGCCAGAAGGATTATCCATATTCGATGCCGCTGCTAATCGTCTATGGAATCGAGCCGACTGAAGCTCTCGAAGCGGAGAATTTGGCGTTCAACGTTTCGGTATTTATGGGACCGGATACGATCTTCTCAACACAGACATCGCAAACCACGATCGATACGGGCCTTCATCTCGAGCCCGGAAGCGACTTCTTGATTGAGATTGTCCCCGTTGCCCTTCCAGATGCCGAAGGAACGCCAACAACGATTGAATTCTCAACTGCTCCGATTGATTAATCAAGAGGCGCGTGTTTGAGAAATTATTTAACCTGTCAGCAACAGCTAGACCGGTTGACTTTAACGAATTCTCATGATAGAATTAATAATGAAGACGCTTTCGGAGCGTCTTTTTTCTTGACTTTATCACTTTAACTCATAAAACAGAGAAGATAGCGACTCAAACCCGCATGGTTTCGTAGGCGCTATTTTTTTGTCTATATTTTTTAGTGGTAACTAATGATAAGTTGGATTTAAGTAATGATTATACAATTACTTGCTTTTGGAAGGTATTCTATGGTATTAGGTAGTCATGTTTATAAAACCTACGAAGTCTAAGAACTTTACGTATGCTCAGTTAGTTGAATCTTACCGTGACGAAGAAGGAAAGAATCGTCACAGGGTTATCTTTAAC
>NZ_DJHG01000078.1:0-14869 GCF_002432955.1 Mesotoga sp. UBA5825
ATACTGTTGGCGGTCTGTTGACTTCGTTCACTCTTATTCTAAAAGCTGTAGTGCTTGTTCCACCCTTCTCGTCTTCCAGGAATACTGTAACTGATTCCTCGCCGGCTTCGCCGAAACGAGGAGTGTACTTGTACTTGCCATCGACAATTTCTCCCGGTCCTTCGATAGCAAAGCTTACCTCGTCTCCATCGGGATCGATAACCCTTTCGAGGAAGTCAATTTCCACTGTATCGCCCTCGTTCAAGACGATGTCACTTAAGAGAAGCTTTGGGGGACGGTTAAAGTCTTTGACTTCGACCTCGAAGCTTGAAAAGGCTTCGTTCCCGTAACTGTCTACTACCCTGATAATCACGCTCTTCGTTCCAGCATCTGCAAAAGAAGGTTCATAAACGAATAGACCATCTTCAAGTAGTCCAGGACCTTGTTCTATACTGAAGAAGATTTCATCTCCATCTACGTCGACGGCAGCAGAGGCAATATCCACCGATATGCGTTCTCCCTCGTTGACTACTTGATTCTTGATTTGCATTACTGGTGGAGCATTGACATCAATGATTTCGAGTGGAATGTCGCGAGCTGTCTCATTACCGTGAGTATCTCTGGCAGTTACTCTCAAGACGCCATCACCGGCATCGTTGTAGCCTGGGGAATAGGTGTAGATACTTCCTTCCAGCTCGCCCGGCCCCTCAACCGAGAATTCCAGGTTGTCTCCATCTGGATCAACGGCAATTGAATTCAGGTCTATAGAAAGCATCTCTCCTTCATTCACTACAACAGGAGATGTATCGATTTCGGGAGGTCGATTCACCCTTATCACATTAACAAGCATTACATCTTCAGAGCTCTTTCCTTGTTCATCCGTTGCGCGAATCCTGACAGCGATCTCCCCAGCGTACGAAAACCCTGGTTCAAAAGTGTAAGAAAAGCCAGACAAATCACCGGGCCCATCTATCAGTTCAAGAGCAACCTCATCAACTTTTTCATCACTGACAAATTGCTTCAGATTCACAGAGAGCTTTTCACCCTGGTTGACCACCTGCACAGGTAATTCGATCTGCGGCTCCTTGTTTAGGACTCCGGGAAGCGTAATAATAAGTATTATTGCAGCCACGGCAGCAACAACTAGAACGTAGACCATCCATCTCTTCATAAACATCCCCCTTTCTATCTAATCGAAACCTGAGTTCGTTCGTATTGCTTGACCTAAATGTTTTCATTTCGTGGACGTCAGCTTCTATAAGCTCAACCTTTTCTATCACTTCTGATTGTTTCAGATGAAGGTTGTGCGTCAGGCACCTGATCTTGCTCAAAAAGAACAACTACCTCATCGAACCCCATTCCAAGAAAGAGCCCATGAAAGAAGTTTCTCGCGCTTTCTTTTGAAGTCTCTTCAACCCCCATCTCATATGCACTCTGAAGTGCCTGTTTCTCAATCTCCTTACTGTATGACTGAAATGTCTTAAGCATATCCCTGTTCCCAAAGATTCTTACGAGTACTCCGCTTTGATTGATTACTTTGATGTCTGGAATCTTACTCTGAGGTATCGTCACTTCGAGTTTGGGAGCAGGAAGGGTGAGTTTTATTCTTCTTGCTTCACCTTCATGGACCTCTATGGAATCTTCCCTTAATCTCCTCAGATCGAGATAACCACGTACCTGGAATGGAACGATGAAGATGAATCGTTGGACCGTTCCTGGAACGAGACTTCCTCTCTCGGGTTCGAAAATCAGCAAGGTAGTCATCTTGGCAGTGCTCAACTCAGAGATTCTCTCTACCTTATGGATTATCGATTCCGATTTGAAACTCGTCTTCTTTCTCGACTGGAAGAAAAGGAAAACGAGTATAGCTATTATTGCGAAAAGTACTATATTCAGAACGAACAACTAGTCACCTCCAAAGTTTGGCTATTTCAGAAGCTATTCATGTAATTTGCCATTAGACTACCCATAGCAGCCATGGAAACTATTGTTATAACTATGAATACAAGGGCTAGGATTATAAGTATTCCCTGAATTCTGAAGTAATGTCTAAGGCTGTCAAGCGCAATTTCCAAGTTGATTGACGCCTTTGATTGGACAAACGAGTCTAATTCCTTCTTCGAACTCCTAAGTTTCAGCCCCATAATCAAAGCAACTACTGCGCTTATAGCACCGAAAATCGAGAAGGGGTTTGCCACCATACCTACTATAGACCCAATAATCCCAAGAACGGCACCTACTATAGTCCATATACCGACAAATCCAGCCCAATAGCTGAGACCGCTCAAAGTTTGATAAGTGATACCTTCTATGCCGGATGCCCCATCCGTTCTCTCCAACATATGCAACACCTCCTCTTCTAGTCTCACTCCAAGTTTATCAGAGAAGAAAGAAAATCCATTCAACAACTGAGTTGTGTGTAACGGGTTCACTCCAATACTCTTTGTGTCGATGATAAAAAGTCGCCAAACGTTGATCTTATTCATATGTAGAAATCGAAGTCCAGATTCTGTTGATGAGATCAGGGATTTGCCGAGTGCATGAAAGAAGCTGTTGACGGGCAACCAGAGGCTTACCATAGCAGTTTGACTGGCCGTTCTGGCTGCATAACCAAACCTTGCTCCGGCCCTTATCGTCCTGCTTTTTGACATCAAACCACGCTCTCGTGTTCTCAAAAGCTTTTCGCTAACCGATTGTCGTTTCCCCCTCCACATGATTTGTATCAAAGAATACAATGATATAATTAAAACAATCTATATCGGCATTGAGAAGGAGGTTCGACAAGTTATGGAATATCGCAAAGTTGGAAGAAGTGGTCTTCTTATTAGTGAGCTGAGTCTCGGATCATGGCTTACTTTTGGAGCGCAACTAGATATCGATAACGCAAGAGAAACCATGAGAGAGGCATATAAAGCGGGAATTAACTTCTTTGATACCGCTGAGGCATACGCCAGCGGTATGGCCGAATCAATGATGGGCGAGATCCTGAAGGAGTTCAAAAGAGAGGAAGTTGTCGTTTCCACGAAGATCTTCTGGGGAGGAAGCAAACCAAATCAGAAGGGACTCTCAAGAAAGCACCTTCTTGAGGGGACCTGGAATTCTCTCAAACGACTCCAGCTTAAATATGTTGATATACTATATGCTCATAGACCAGATCCCGAGACTCCGATGGAGGAAGTAGTCCTTGGAATGGATTACATTGTCAGAAACGGTCTTGCCTTCTACTGGGGGACATCTGAATGGAGTTCTAAAGAGCTGGAAGAAGCCCACAAAGCTGCCGAGAAGTTGAATGCTATTCCTCCTGTTGTTGAGCAGCCGCAGTACAACATGTTTGTGAGAGAAAGGGTTGAATCGGAGTATCAGTCTATCTACAAACAGTACGGTCTTGGTCTTACTGTTTGGAGCCCTCTTGCCAGTGGTCTTCTTACGGGGAAGTACAACAGTGGTATTCCGGAAAACAGTAGGTTAGCCAAGTTCCCCGGTTTGAAAAAGCATCTTGAAGAGAACAGAATATTCTCTGAAGAAAATCTAAGAAAGGTTGCCAAACTGGCAGATGTCGCAGAGAAGCTCGAGACGGGACTCGCTCAGCTGGCACTTGCCTGGATCCTCAAGAATGAAAACGTTAGTTCAATTATCCTTGGAGTTAGTAGGGTTGAACAGCTTAGAGAAAACCTCAAAGCCCTAGATTTGAAGGAAAGATTGACCGACGATGTTGTGGAAGAAGTAATGGCGATAATCGATTAAGATTCTCGTCTCAATAAATGGAAAATGAGAAGGGAGGCGTTATAAATACTGAAGAAAGCATTCTTGTTACTCTCTTGATCTTTCGTGATCACGCTCGCGAGGGCATGCTTGTACTTGTTTCCAGTACCTATTCCGATCGTTGAAGGGATAACAGAAGCCATTGATTTTGAACTTCGCGGGAGTCCCGTTGCGTTTTCGAGCTTTGCCTTCGGAACCGAGACAGTTCCTTAGTTGGACGAGATCATTTACGAGGCCAGAAAGCAGACGCAGTTGGATCTTCCTCACAATTTCGCAGTTGTTGGTCTTGAAGTCATGGCGCAAGTTGAATGGGCTCTCCAAAAGCCTCATCCACAAGACTCAATAGACATCGACTTCTACGTGTTCAGAGAGCCAAGAAAACAAAGATCTGCCGAGGTTTTTAGACAGCCCGTCTTTCATAGCAGATCACTGACTATTTAATGTGATTAATCCGGGAGAAAACTATTTCGAGATTGAATCGAGGGATTCCAAGACTCTGGAAATGTTTCTCGAGATTATCACTGGAATGGCAGAAGATGTCCATTGGGTGGCAATCTAGAATTATGCCGCCACATCAAGTTCAACAGCAACCATCCATCTCAGCGGAACAGTTTGGGTCAAGAGAGTTATGGAGCGAAATTGATAATGCAAGAAGGGCCCGCAAAGGGCCTTCTTGCATACTAGAGGATTTTTTCGCTAATCGATTTTCCCTGGAGGAAAAGCAGCAAATAATCTCTTCCACCTGCTTTGGAATCTGTACCAGACATATTGAATCCACCGAACGGTTGGACGCCTACAAGTGCTCCAGTACACTTCCTGTTAAAGTATAGATTTCCAACGTGAATCTCTGCCTTAGCTCTCTCGATTCTCTTCCTATCCTTGCTGTAAAGAGCCCCAGTTAGTCCGTACTCCGTACCGTTGGCAATCTCGATTGCGTGATCAAAATCGTGTGCTCTAATAATCGCTGTTACCGGTCCGAAGATCTCTTCTTGTGCAATCACTGCATCAGGCGACACGTCGGCAAACACTGTAGGCTCTATGAAATATCCTTCTCTTTGGAGAGAGTTACCTCCGGTTATCAATTTGCCTTCTCTCTTCCCAACATCAATGTAGCTCAGAATCTTGGCCACTGCGTCTTCGTTGATGACGGGGCCGATGTAGTTGCTAGGATCAGTTGTATCTCCGACGGTTAGAGCCTCGGTTTTCTCCTTCACTAATCGAACTATCTCGTCATAGACATCCTCGACCACGATAATCCTTGATCCGGCGGAACATTTCTGTCCTTGAAAGCCAAACGCACTAGCTACAGCTCCAGATGAAGCTGCACAAATATCGGCCGTTTCATCAATGACCACACAGTCTTTGCCTCCCATTTCCAGAACCACTCTCTTCACCCATATCTGCCCATTGTTATGCTTTGCCGCCAGTTCGTTAATTCTCAATCCAACTTCTTTCGAACCCGTGAACGAGATGAACCTTGTAAGCGGATGCTCTACCAGATAATCGCCGATTTCACTTCCCGAACCTGGCACAAAGTTGACTACCCCATCTGGAAGTCCCGCTTCCTTAAGTATTTCAACAAATTTAGCAGCTATCACCGGTGAGTCCGATGCGGGTTTCAGTAGTACACAGTTTCCCGAAACTGCGGCCGCTGTTGTCATGCCAGCCATAATCGCCCCAGGGAAATTCCAGGGAGGAATGATGGCCCCAACTCCTAACGGGATATATATCAGTTCATTTAGTTCGCCTGGAATCTGAACAAGTGGTTGAGGACTCGCGTATCTGAGGGCTTCTCTAGAGTAGAATTCAAGAAAGTCTATCGCTTCTGCAAGATCGGCGTCTGCTTCTATCCAACTCTTACCAACTTCGAGAATCATAGTTGCATCAAGTTCGAACCGTCTTTCCCTCATAATGCGTGCAGCTCTTAGGAAAGGCTTGACCCTTTCTGAAGCCGGCAGCCTGCTCCATGTCTTGAATGCTTGATAAGCGGTTTCCATTGCCTTGTCAACAAAGTCCTTGTTGGCTTTTGAAACCCTCCCGACGACTTCATTTGGATTTGCTGGATTTGTTGAGATGATTTTCTTGTCGGTCGAATAGTATTTGCCTCCGATGAACAGATCATAATCGTTACCTTGAGATCGGATCTTCTCAAAAGCATGATTCATTAGGGATCTTACGTCGGGGTCGTCGGGATTGATATAAGGCTCGTTTGTAAAAGGCGGAATTATCTGGAAATCTGTCGCTTCAAACATCTTCGTAACCTCCTATACTACGTTTTTTTCTATTGTAAAGCCTTCCTGGAATCTATTTAGGCTCAGGTTTGAAATGTCAACGCTTCTCGGTTCTCCATGTACTATCCATTCGGCGACAGCCTCTCCAACAGCCGGTGCTAACATGAATCCGTGACCGGAGAACCCGATTGCATAGTAGAAGTTATCAATATCGACGGCGCGATCGATGATGGGTTGAGCATCGGGAGACATGTTATAGAGACCTGCCCAGTGTCTCAATACTCTAATGTCGCGTAGGAATGGGAAGAATTTAGGCATCTTCTCGGTCATTTCTCTTAGGAACTTCCAAGTTGGGGTAACATTATGTCCAGGGAGTTCGTCCTTGTCACCCTGCCCCATGATGAAGTTTCCCGCCTTTGTCTGTCTGATGTAGAAGTTATTCTCGAAACTTATGACCAGCGGATCCATAATATGCTCTAGAGGCTCCGTTACGAAGATCTGGTGTCTATAGGACTCNNAACTCGGTAGGAAGCTCAACTCCAGCCATCGCTCCCACCTCATGGGAGTATCCGCCGGCAGCGTTAACGACAACTTCTGTTTCGATCTTACCTTTGCTTGTTTGCACAGCCACAATTCTTCCATCTTCGGTAATAATATTTTCTGCAGATGTATGAGTTAAGACCTCAACCCCCATTCTCTCAGCGGCCCTAGCGTATGCAAACGTTGTCAGGTGAGGATTTGCATGACCATCACTTGAACAGTAAGCGGCGGCTCTAACACCTGACATGTCGATAAACGAGAACCTCGAAGATGCTTCGTTTTTTGACAGGAGCTCAACATCAAGATTCTCTTCCTGTTGCATCTTGGTGTTTCTTTCGAAAAGCAAAACCTCTTCTTCTGTGTAGGCCAGAAGAAGATAACCTCCCTGAAAGTATTCGATATCGAACCCCACTTCGCTTTCAAATCTCTTAAAATGCTCAACACTCCGCATTGCCAGTCTCACATTCATTCTCTCAGACCATTGCTGTCTTATGCCTCCGCCACACCGACCAGTAGAACCTGAAGAAAGATAGTCTTTCTCAAGAACAACAACATCGCTCACACCATTTTTTGCAAGATAGAAGGCAACTGCAGTTCCGATTACACCTCCGCCGATAACAACAACTTTGTACCTACTCTTCACTATCATCAACTCCAGTTTCAGCTATTGCTTTGAAGCTTACAGGCATAGAAGGTGGTCTGAAGATCCCTGGAGCAAGCTCTTCAACAGGCACTCCCGTCTCCCTTGACAGAATCATCAAAGTATTTAGTCTGCACGTCCTACCCCCGCAGGGTCCCATACTTATTCTCAAGTACCTGCGCAGTTCTTCGAAATCCTTATACCCATCTTTTATCGCTTTTCTTATCTGATCAACTGTTACTTCTTCACAACGGCATACAATGGTTTCTGCCTCTTGTGAAGGCACGAAAATGTTTCTAACTCCTTGTGCAACTTCCGAAGGAACAATGATGTAGACAAGATTTGTTTTGTTTGGAGACCTAGCTACTCTTTCCACCTCTGCCGTACATATCACTTCCCCATTCCTTCCCAATGCACTTACATACTGACCCTTTACGGGCAGGGGAAGAAACTCGTAGGGGATACCGATCGATGAGGTTCCGTCTTTGTTCTCTCTGAACATGAAAATCGCAAGACCTGGACACTTAGTGGCGCAAATGCTACAACCAGTACACCTGGAATAGTCTATTGTGGGAATAGAGTTGATGTTCTCTCCAACTCTTATTGCTCCAACCGGGCAACTCGTTTCGCAAGGATTACAGGGGATCGACTCAAAGCACTCGATTATGGGTCGCAACTTCCCTTTGTAGCTATCGAAGTCACATTCGATTCTTTCACTAAAAGAAGCCTCCTCAACTTTCCCTCCGAGTTTTCTTATACCGGACCTCGTCTTTGATGAGGAAGGACCACTGCGGAACTTCCTTAATGTTTCCTTCAAGTAGTTCAGCTTTTCCTGATCACATCTGCCAGTTAAGTCTTCAACGATTGTAAGTCCAGCAATTCTTCCTTCTATCATTGCCGTTGTTGCCTCTTCTATTCCCGAAACATCACCAGCCACGAACAGGTCGGGTACTGAGGTTCTCATGTCATCATTTCTCAGAGGGACATAACCTCCTAACTCCTGTATGTATTCAATCACGCAACCAGCTTGGGCAGCTAGTTCTATCGATGGAGATAATCCCACTGCGATGCATATGGTATCGACCACGAACTCTCTTTCTGTTCCCGGAATCGGTCTCCATCTCTCGTCAAGCTCAGAAACCACAGCTCCTTTGACTGAATCCTTTCCGATGGCTCTTGAGATTGTGTGCCTTAGATTTACTGGGATACCCAGTCGTTTCACTTTGTCGGCATGCACCTGATAGCCCCCGATTTTGTCAGAAGCCTCGATTATTGCTTTTACCTCTGCACCGGCCTGCATCAGCTGGTAAGAGACAATAAGGCCGATATTTCCAGACCCGATCATCAGAACGTTCGTGCCGGGAAGAATACCGAACTGGTTCATGAGAGTCTGGACGGCACCGGCTCCGTATACACCTGGTAGATCATTGTTCTCGAACTGCAGGAATTTCTCTGATGCGCCCGATGCTAGAAGTATCTTCTTAGGCATTAACACTTCAGTCGTGTCCCTTTTCATATCTACTACTGGGACACCGTCGGGATAGATTGCGATGACAGAGTGCTCCGTCAGTATTCTGGCATTCTCGAATGAGTTCAGCTCTTCGTTCAATCTATCGGCTATCTCATATCCCCTAACTGACGCAAAGAAACCCTCATTGCCAAAGAACTTGTGTGTCTGCTTGATGAGCTGTCCTCCAGTGGAAACCGCTTCATCTACCAGCAGTACCGACAGACCGCTTCTCGCTGCTTCTAATGCGCCAGACAATCCGGCCGGTCCACCGCCTACAACAAGAAGATCGAGATTATTCACTGATCTCACCCTTGCCTGACTGCCTTCTAACTTTCATTCCGGGTCTCACCGGAGTTATGCAAGTGCGAACATTTGGTTTTCCATCTACTTCCATTAAGCAGGAAGAACACTTTCCTATTGCGCAGAAAAGCCCTTGAGGGCGGTCTTTCTTGGGGCTGTATCGCAGATTTCTTATACCGTTTGCATGTAGAGCAGCCGCAATGGACTCACCGAAATACGCCAAAAGCTCTCTCCCTTCGAAAAAGAAAGTGATCTTCTCGCTGCGCTCAAACGAAAGCAATGGATGCTCAGTAATTCTCTCCAAGGTATCGCCTCCATATAATGTCTATTACAAGTATAATTCCTTTTCTTCTCCTGAAGAAAATCAGCATATTCGCGTATACTCATGAACAGGTAAAGTATGCTGCTATAATTGTAAATATGTGCAGTTGCCGGAATTGAGGAGCGAGAAACGGGGTTTCAGATGTTAGTCAAGTTGATTTGCATTGATGAAAGTCATTTGCAGGAGAAGGAGGTTCTTATGGATTCCAGACCTATAATTCTAGGACACAGGGGCATGGGTATAGGGGATGGGGAAAATTCCCTCCTTTCTTTAATCAAGGCAGTTCAGATTGGAGCAGATGGTGTAGAACTTGATGTTCAAATTACCAGCGATGGGGTGCTTGTAGTGAATCACGATCCCGATCTGAAGAGAACATTCGGGGCAGATGTTGTAGTCGGAGAGACGACTTTCAAGAACTTGAAGAAGATGAATCTCGTCAATCCAGAAGGCCTTACCACGCTCGAAGAAGTTTATCTTGAGCTTCCCGAAACGGCCTATATAAATGTTGAGATCAAGGATCCCCGGGCCGCTGATGTAGTTGTTCCGTTGGTGAAAAGCTTCAATGCGATGGATAGAACTCTCTTCTCTTCCTTCCATCACGATTGTATGCGAAGAGTTAAGGAATGTGATATTCAGGCGAATATTGGGCTTCTTATCGGTGAAGAAGCAAGAGGAAAGAATCCTGCCAAGTATTTTGAAGAACTCATGGAGTACAAACCCTTTTCATTTAATCTTCCGGTTCAGCTGTTTGATGAGATTGGTTTTGAGCTGGGAGTGAGTCTCATCGACTTTGTCAGAAGCAGAGGGATAAAAGTTGCGCTTTGGACTCTAAACGATCCTGGACTACTTATGAAGATCAAGGGTGAAGCCGACATAATAATAACTGACAATCTTCAAGGTATAATGGCTGCACTTGGAGGAAAGAGCGAAAGAAGGTGACGGCATTGCTGTATCTTGAAAAATTCGCTTCGGCAATATTGACACCGCCAGGACTTTTCATACTCATCTTTCTAATAATTGCAGTTATCTTGATCAGAAAGGGCGAAGAAAGACGGACAAAGGTAATAGGAATTGTTGTTATTGTTCTGTGTTTCTTTGCGTATCTACTTTCAACTGGTCTTGGTACTCACCTTTATCTTCAGCCTTTAGAGAGGGCATACACTGCTCCTCGTGCCGTGAACGGTCAGGCAATAGTGGTACTAAGCAGTGGGATAGTCATTTCTCCTGAAGGTCAGGTGCTCGACAATCACACCGTAGCGCGGTTATCGAAGGCATATACTCTACATCTTCAGACAAAGTTGCCGATAATTGTGACAGGATCATTCATGCCCGGTCGATCAACGTCTACTGTTGCCGAGCTAATGAGGGATTGGCTTCTTGATCGAGGTGTCGCATCTGCCAGGGTGATTGTCGAGCCTAGAGCTCAGACAACCTGGGAAAATGCGCATTATACGGCAGATATCTGCAGTCAGTTCAACTGGAGCAGTGTAATTCTCGTGACTTCTGCCGTTCATATGAAAAGGGCGGTAAGTTCGTTTGAGAAGTTCTCTCTACGTGTTACACCTTTTCCAACGGATTACATGTATGACCACACAAAACTCAGCTACGTAGATTTTCTTCCTAACCAGCGGGCGCTCGATGCAAATCTTTCTGCTCTTCATGAGTATTTTGGGCAGTTGAGATATCTTCTGAAGAGTCCATAAGAAGTGAGATCATGTGTGATTCCTTTGTAGTTCTTGGTAGTTCTACAGCAGATGGCAGAACGATTTTCGGAAAGAACAGCGACCGTGAGCCAAATGAGCCGCAATCGATCCATTTCTTTCCTCGTTTATCAGGTAATGGAACGGATTTGTTCACAACAACGCAGAGAGTCAGCCAGGTTAGCGAGACTAACGCGATCCTCATTTCGAAGCCATCATGGATGTGGGGTGGCGAAATGGGAGTCAATGACAAGGGAGTTGTTATAGGAAATGAAGCGGTTTTCACGAAGGAGACGGTCCGGAGAGACGGTCTCCTGGGTATGGACATATTGAGGATTGCTTTGGAGAGATCGGAAAGTGCCGAACATGCTGTCAAAACGATTGTTGAGTTGATTGAAGATTACGGTCAGGGAGCTAACGGAGGTTTCACCAAATATTTATATTATCACAACTCTTTTCTGATAGCAGATAGAGAAAATGCGTGGGTTCTGGAAACCTCCGATAGCTATTGGGTTTCGAAGAAGGTGAAAGGATCTGCCGCGATATCAAACTGTCTGACTCTTGGAGACGACTTTGATGATGGTCATCCTCAGGTCATTCGAAACGCAGAAAATCACGGATGGCATAAGCCCGGGAAAGCGTTTAGCTTTGCTGAATCATACGAAAAGAAACTAATTAGGAAATTCTCGGGCGCAGGAACAAGACTTAGAAGAATGCAAGAGCTTCTGGAAGAGGGAGAAGTAAGTATCGAAAGAAGCTTTGAGATTCTTAGAGATCACGAAAATAGCAAACACCTCGGTTCAATGCGAAATATTTGTATGCACGCCGGTGCCTCATTAGTCAGCAGTCAGACTACTTCTTCGATGGTAGTTGTTCTGGGAGAGAAGCCAGAAATATGGATAACTAATAGTAGTGTCCCCTGTCTATCTGTGTTCAAGCCAGTATGGTTTGATAGCTACGAATCAAGCCTTCCATTTGACGAACCGGAAGACGGGATCAACTACTGGGGGAGCTGGGAGAAATTCATCCGGCTAGCTATTCTACGAGACTCAAAGGCAAAAGAGTTGTGGAGAGAGTACTGCCTTCAGTTTGAACAGGATCTGTTGTTGACTGCCGGGAAAATGAAAGCAGATGATCTCTCGGAGCAGGCATTCGATAAGAGCAGGAATATTGCGAGGAAAATGACCTCGCTTCTAGAGGAAGAAGAGGTAGAAGCAGGCTTCTTCAATAGAAAGTACTGGAACAGACAGAACAAGAAGCTTCAGGAGCTGAAATCAAGGAACTTCAAGAAGGAGATTCCTACGTGAAAAAGGGGTTCTCCCTAAGAATACTTTGAGCCGTCGTTTCCGGTCCGTGGCCTGGAAGCACTATCAAATCAGGTCTTTCAATGAAGAACTGCTTGAGCTTTCTAAGACTCCTCTCCATCTCTATTCCATCGCCGTCTGGTAAATCAGTTCTTCCAACCGAATTCGAGAAGACTGTATCGCCAGAAAAAAGGTATCTCTCTCCGTACATGAAGCAGCAGGAACCCTTTGTATGTCCGGGAGTGTGAAGACACTTCCAGGGTCTGTGAAGAATCTCGGGAGTTACAATCAAGCCTTCTTCTATAAGAAGACGAGTCTTTCCGAAAAAGGTGAGAAAGCTTCTACTTGGATCTAGTAGTAATGGTCTGTCCAATTCATGTATAATAATCGCGCTTGCGGCAATCTGATCGGCATCGTGTGTGTGATCGGCATGGCCGTGAGTTAGAAGAATGCGTACTTGCTTGTCGCTCACAAGTTTGGTAAACTCTTCTGAGAGACCATAACCGGGGTCTACAATTGTTAGCACTTCCTCTTCTTCTATCACATAACAGTTCTCATCCAGAGCTTTGGCCAGTAGTTTCTTGACATCTACCATAAACAGCCCTCCCGTCGAAATCGTTCCAGACACCTGCAAAGTCATAAGATATTGAGCGATTCCTATTGTCAGCACTTTAAACAGCGCTAACACTCATGGCAGGCAGCAACAACTGATGCTGAATGTCACTGAATAGCATGGACGGTGACATTAGTTCGCTTTTCTGATCGTAATGCATCATAATTAAATTTACTAAAGAGATTTTACCAGAAAGGCGGTCGCATGATACAATATCGAGGGGTAGAGGAGTTAGATTTGAAAAATTCTAGAATTTGCGGTCTGGCCTTAAGATTCAATTATGATGATCCCGAAAGTTTCAGATCTGAGCTGAGGGCTATTCTTGATGAAGAGGATCTCTCGAGAGAAGATCTCGGGATATTGGTAGCTCTTGACTTTGTATACTCTCAGACATTCGACGAGACGGGTGTATTTGACTTCTCCGATGTGGAAAGTGAGCTTCTGGCAGAAGGAATATACTCTCTCTCGTATTTTTTTGCAAGGAATTCAGAGGACAAGATTGCTTACCTTGTTTCTAAGCTTGCAGTGGATCTAATTGCAAAGGAATGTGGAAAGGAACAGGAAATCAACCTAAAAATGCTCCATATGATGACTTCATTTGAAATGGGCTTTGGAGACGAAACACTCTCGCTTTTCGCCGAACTCGTGAAACTGGAGGAGTATGTACCGACCCAGAAGCGCTTTGAATACTACAATGATCTTGGCCTGGTCTCGACTCAGCTCCAGACCGGTGACAATCCATGGAAATTCTATGAGAGAGCAAAAGAAGTGGCCGAATCACCAGTAAGAATGCTAATGGTTCAGCTG
This sequence comes from Mesotoga sp. UBA5825, assembly GCF_002432955.1. Classification (NCBI taxonomy): domain Bacteria; kingdom Thermotogati; phylum Thermotogota; class Thermotogae; order Kosmotogales; family Kosmotogaceae; genus Mesotoga; species Mesotoga sp. UBA5825. Next base: position 13,709 of record NZ_DJHG01000078.1, read on the forward strand.
AACATGATCGACTATCTCTACTCGAAGAACAGATTTGCTGAGGCAATAGAGCTTCTTGACCTGGCCCAAGGATGCAATTCTGAAGCGGTTTCAATAAAAGGATACAAACTAATGATTAACTTGAAGATTCTTCTTCAATTGAATGACCTCAGCAGAGCGGCAGTTATTGCCGAACAACTTGAATCGCTCATAAATTCTCATATCGAATGGACAGACATTGCAGTATCATATATTTTTCTTGGACACTTCTACGTGAAGAGCGGTAACGTTTCCAGAGCGGAGAATTATCTCAATCAACTCAAGTCTCTTCCGGATGAGTCTTTGACCAGTTACATCAAGGGAGAAACGCTGATTCTTGAAGCGTCAATAATGCAGGTTAAAGGAGAGCACTTTAGGGCTCTTGAAAACTCTGTTGGCGCATTCGAGTCTCTTACTCTCTACAGTACAACATCGCCTCATCTGAAGGACTTTGTGAACAATCTTTTCGAGAGCATCTCCTCAGTTTTCAGTCAGCTTATCAGAGAGTTAAGGCTTAAGGACGACTATACTGCTCTCCATACGCTTCGAGTCCTCAAAATTTGCTATGAGTTCGGAAAGGAACTTGACCTAGAGAAGATCGATCTTTTCAATCTTTCAATTGGCGCGATGTTGCACGATTATGGAAAGGTCGACATTCCTTTCGATACGCTGAATAAGCCGTCGTCTTTGACCGAAGAAGAGTTTACGGAAATAAAAAGACACCCGGTATATGGCGAACGTTACTTGAGAGACCTGAATTTTCCGAAGGCAGTAAGAGATATTGTTAGGCACCATCACGAGAGAATAGATGGAAACGGTTATCCCGACGGCCTAAAGGGAAACGAAATCCACATGCTTGTTCAAATAGTTGCGGTGGCCGATGTCTTCGATGCGCTGACAACCGACAGGCCGTACAGAAAGGCCATAACGAAAGCAAGAGCGCTGAAGTACCTAGAAGAAAAAGGCGACCAATTGATCTCAAAAGGTCTCCTCACAAGATTCATAGAATTCTCTCAGCGCAAAGAAATAAGTGTTAAAGAAGAAGAAATAACTGCATTGTGGCGTTCAATAATCTCCGAGCTTTTCAAATGAATCGGAATAATGTCAACTCTAATAAGATCAATAACCCTCGGGAATCTTCCA
>NZ_DJHG01000085.1:0-15335 GCF_002432955.1 Mesotoga sp. UBA5825
CAACTTGGAACCGATCCTTTGCTCTTTCCTACCCCTTAACCCCTACCCCGTTCCTGCTTTCTTCAACGACTTCCTTCCATCTCCTGCAGGCATGCAAGTGTCCGTCCTCTATCTCCTGCAGTTGAGGTTCTTCCTTTTCCCGGCATTCAGCCTTTGCATAAGGACATCTCGGATGGAATCTGCAGCCGGGAGGGATATTGGCGGCTGAGGGGATCTCTCCCTTTATAGGCACTACCTTGGGTTTGTTCACCTTTCCCGCGACCGGTTCACATACGGCAGCAATGAGAGCCCTTGTGTATGGATGAACGGGATTGTCTATAACATCGTCTGGATCTCCTATCTCTATTATCTTTCCAAGGTACATGACAGCTATCCTGTCTGTGAAGTATCTCGCAGTAGAGAGATCGTGTGTTATGTAGAGATAAGTCAGTCCAAGGTCTCTCTGCACTTCCTTCATCATGTGTAGTATCTCCGCCCTGGTGGAAAGGTCTATCATGGATACCGGTTCATCCGCAACGAGAAGCTCGGGATTGAGAAGAAGAGTCCTGGCAGTAGCAGCCCTCTGTCTCTGACCACCGGATAACATGTGGGGATACCTCACAAGGAACTCATCTGGGGGGTTGAGCTTGACTTCCCTCAAAGCCTTCTCTATCATCTTCATTCTCGCGTCTCTGTCTTCTCCGAGTTTGTGTATTATGAGAGGCTCTTCCATGACATCCCTTATCTTGAACCTCGGGTTCATGGAAGCGTATGGATCCTGAAAGATCATCTGTACGTTCCTTCTGTATCTCTTCAGTTCATCTTTCTCTATATGAGTGACATCCTTTCCGTTTAGAAGCATGTTGCCGCCTGTAGGCTCGAGGAGTTTCATAATTAGTTTTCCCGTCGTCGTCTTTCCACAACCGGACTCTCCAACGAGACCGAATATCTCGCCCCTGTTTATTGAGAAGGATATACCGTCAACGGCCTTAACATAATTGTGTTCACCCTTGAAGAACTGGGATATGCTTCTCCTTATGGGGAACCACTTCTGAAGGTCTTTCACTTCAATGATCTTATCTGTCATCTCTTCTCACACCTCCAGCAGGCCACCATGTGTTCCTCTTCAATCTCAATAAGGGGTGGTTCTTCTTCCTTGCACTTATCCATAGCGAGGGTACATCTCGGATGAAATCTGCAGCCCGATGGAGGTTCCAGTAAGTCTGGAGGAGCACCGGGGATGAACGATAATTCACTTACCTTCGCGTGCAGTCTGGGAGTTGCAGCGAGCAAGTTTCTTGTATAGGGATGACAGGGCCCCTGTTCTCCGTATATCTGCTGGTTTGTTCCTATCTCCACTATCTTTCCGGCATACATAACGGCTATTCTGTCGGACACTTCCGCCTCGGTTGCAAGGTCGTGAGTTATGAAGATGAATGAAAGGTCTAGCTTCTCCTTAAGGTCTTTGAGGAGGTTTATTATTTGAGCCTGCACGATAACATCCAGGGCTGTGGTGGGTTCGTCACAGATTATCACCTTCGGTTCTAGAAAGAGAGCGGTAGCGATGGCGATTCTCTGTTTCATGCCACCTGAGAGTTCATGTGGATATCTCTTAACTATATCGCTGGAGAGACCGACCAGGTTGAGATACTTCTCTATCCTCTTTCTCGCCTCGTCTCTCTCCATCTCTCTGTGTTCCTGCAGAGTCTCCATCATCTGTTTTCCGATGGTGTAGACGGGAGTGAGGGTATTCATAGCGCCCTGAAAGACCATGGAGATCTTCTCCCAGCGGATGTTCCTTCTCATTTCATTCTCACGCAGGGGAGTAATGTCTATACCGTCGACCACTATCTTCCCGCCTGCGATCTTACCCGGGGGAGTGGGCATCTTAAGCAGGGCGAAGCCGGTGGTAGTCTTTCCGCAACCGGACTCGCCTACTAGACCGAGAGTCTCACCCTTCTTGAGAAAGAAAGAGATATCGTCTGCGGCCTTCACGACACCTTTGCTCGTGTAGTAGTAAAGCTTGAGGTTATCTACTGTCAATATGTTATCCATAGTCATTACCTCGTCTTCAGTTTCGGGTTAAGTATCTTGTCCATTGCAAACCCTACAAATGCGAATGTCATACCCATGAAGGCTATCGCCAGTCCTGGTGGTATTACCCACCACCACATCCCACTCAGCATAGCTCCGCCGCTGTTGGCTGCCTGGAGTATCTGTCCCCACGTAACAATAGTTGCATCTCCAAGACCCAAAAGGCTTATCGTAGCCTCTACAACGATAGCACCTGGGACATTGAGCGCCATAGAGGCGAAGGCGTAAGGGATAAGCAGAGGCACCATATGCTTGAAGATTATTCTCGTATTAGATGCCCCGAGAGCTCTTGAGGCCTCTATGTAGGTCTCTTCCTTTATCTGGAGTCCCATGCTTCTGACTGTCTTCACCGGTCCTACCCAGTAGAAGATGCACATTATTCCTATCATTACCCATATATTCGGCTTGAAGACTGCGCTCATGACGATGAGAACGGGAAGCATAGGAACGCTTATGAATATCTCGAATATCCTTTGCATGAGAGAGTCCTTCCAGCCTCCGACGTATGCACTTATGACACCATATACGACACCTATGGATACTGAGATGAGGGCAGTGAGCAGTCCGATAAGCATAGCCCATTTCACGCCTGCGATTACTCCGCTCCATATGTCTCTCTTGGAGTTGTCCGTTCCCAGAATGCCGTGCACTCTGCCTGCAATATTTACAAAGGCTCCTTCGATATTTTCGTCGGCCTTCTGCAGCAAAAGGGTTACCTTCAACTTGTATGTTCCCACCAATGGCGAAGGGCTTCTGAATATGCCCGGTTGAGCCTTAGAGAACAGAACATCAGTAGTCTTTATGGTCTGAAGCTGGACTCCTTCTGAGGGGGAATACTTCTTTCCAAAATTCATGGCCGAAGTCTGAGACGATCTGTCTATCGAAACTCTTAGACTCTGAGTAGGGGACACTTCAAGCTGTTTTCTATATAGATCGATCGTCAAACCGTCCGGTCTCTCGATCGCAATAACTACAGTTGGTTTGCCGACTCCCGAGGCATGAAATACGATATCTGAAGGAGCAACTGAAGCAGAATAATCGTATTCGAAGACGTATTCTTGTATTCTCATCGCTCCCGCCATAGTCTCAGAAAACGAGTATTCCTCAATACTCTCGGAAACAGCTCTCTTTTTTGAAGCGAATATATTGATCCATGAAGGCGGAGCGCTAGCCGGTAGGTCCTGCCAATAAGTTATGTCCCTCCACTTCAGATTTGCTTCGGGATAGGGGACGATAACCGGTTCGAAGATCAAGATAAACATGAATATAACAAGAAAGATTACCCCGATTATGCCTGACTTGACCTTTCTGAACTCGCTCCAAAAACCGCCTAATGATCTTCTGAAGTCGCTAATAGTCACTGTTTACCACCTACCTTGATCCTTGGATCAAGCAAGCCATATATAAGATCAAGAATCACAAGACCACAAATATATAGTCCGGTCGTAATAGCCAGGTTTCCCATGAGGACCGGAACATCATTCTGCTGCAAAGCAATCCAGTACAGATTGCCCATTCCAGGCCAGGAGAAAATGCCCTCGAACACTATATTGCCTCCTACAGATGCCAGAAGAGCGAGAAGTGACATCGTTACAATTGGTGGAGCAGATGTTCTCATTGTATGCCCGTACAGAACTCTCCTCTCAGGAATACCTCTTGCTCTTGCTGCCATGATGTAATCATCCTGAAGGACTCCGAGGACTATGTTTCGAGTAAGGAAAGCCCTTCCCCAGAACCCGATGACAACAAGTGTCAGTACCGGAAGAGCTAGATGATAGAGAAGGTCGAAGAAATACGAAATTCCCTCTGGAGGAGGAGTAGAATGTAGACCACCTGAAGGAAAGATCTTCACTCCGTAAGCAAAGAACATTATCATTATCATTCCCAACCACCATGATGGCATGCCAAATACCACCATAGTTCCCACCGAAGTGCTTTTGTCTAGAAACCCGCCTGCTTTCTGTGCCTTTTTCAGTCCTAGAAGCAGGCCCAGGACAATGTCTACCATCATAGCTACCGAAAAGAGAAGAAGTGTCTTTGGGATCGCCTCCGAAACAACACTCCATACGCTCCTGCTGCCATCTGAAGCTCTAATGATTGTAGAATTCCCAAAATTGAATGTCAGCGTGTCCCATGTTCGCCACACTACTCTCTCAGCGACAGGTCTGTTCAGCCGGTATAGAGAGTACAGGTCGTTTCTTCTGTTTGCGACGTAATTTGCAAGCTGGCTCTCGTTGAGACTTGTCATCCTCATAGTTTCGCCTCTGATCTGCTCCTCTATCTGCGCTCTCAGAGTTTGCTCCATTACTGTATTGAATAGAGCAGAAAAGATGAAGATTAGGATTGAATACATCAGAAATCCGTATAAAACTCTCTTGATTGCGTATTTCCAGTACATAAATCACCTCGATTGGCAGACAATTCCTTCTGACTTCCACTGACAAAAGTATTACCGGGACCTCCACCATTTCCAAATAAGCATCAGGAACGATCTCGTATTTCAGTTGCCTATGAACTGAATCACTCCGGGTGAATGTCTTGTGTTTTTGTGAGTGGTGTTAAGGTCTTCTCGGAGCAACTCGAAACAACATGATTAGAAGGAAAATCTCGTCTACAGATTATTTTCCTTTCAAAAGACACATAGTATTGCAAAGCACAGGAAAAGTTAGGATAGTCTTAATGATTCAAAGCAATTATATACTATTGGTTACGTGTTTCGATCTTGTCGCGATATAATCCAGAAAGAAAATCGGGAGGTATCATATGCGGTTGTCTTCATTTAATAAGGAAGCTATGAAGTACTTCAAATGGTTCAATGAACCAAGCAACTGGGAGCTGGATGGTGAGAAACTTGTGATTGATGCGGATTCACAAACGGATTTCTGGCAGAGGACGAGTTATGGGTTTAGAAACGATAACGGGCACTTCTTACATCTTTCTTTGATGGGAGATTTCTCGCTGATAGTTGGAGTGAAGTTTCTGCCGGTCAATCAATATGATCAAGCTGGTGTGATGGTAAGAATCTCTCCTTCTTGTTGGCTCAAGAGCTCGGTTGAATTTGAAGGCTCAGACCCATCAAAACTCGGTGCGGTCGTTACGAACTCGGGTTACTCGGATTGGTCAACTCAGAATGTGCCAGCCGATACGAAGGAGCTTAGGGTTCGTGTTGACAGAAAGGGGCCTGACTATTCGGTTTGCTTCTGGCAAGACGGCTGGATTCAGCTACGTCTGGCGAGACTATTGGAGGATGATGGCAAGATCCCGGTCATGGTTGGACCATATTGCTGTAGCCCGAGAGGTAGCGGATACAGAGTAGTTTTCGATGAAATCGACTTGCGTTCTGAATGAACATCGAAATCTCCTCTTTTAGCGCTGCTAGTTTTGCATCTTGCGGGTTTTAGTTTGAGCCGACATCGTGGTCTTCATCACCAGGCTTAAGCAGGTGTTCCGTCTTTTCGGCGATTTGTGCCCTGATTGTAAATGTTTCTGCAGACGAGGCTTCCGGATTTTTCCCTCCGTAGGCAAACTCAATCAGGACTTCCCCCGGGCCGGTGGGCTTCAAATGAAATATCGTATATCGGACGTCCATATACTCTTCTGCATAGGGACCGCTGATTACCTCAAATCCGGGACAAGAAGAGATCTGCCAATCGGAATTCTCATCGCTGCTTTTTTTTAGCTTAACAAACACGCTTTGCTGTATACCAATCTCAATTGTTCTGCCATTGTCCGAATCCTGAATAATAATACACTCTCTAACGGGCTCTGCGACTACTATAGTGGCCTCGAATGTTCTTTCTGGAGGTAGATCCTCCCAGGAACTCCCGTAGTCAAAGCGAACAGACGCCGTACCGTAGTTCATTCCTTCAAAATAGTATACTTGCTCGATTACTTTCGCTGCATACAATGGATTTTCAGATACCCTGGTTTCGCTTTCTTCCGGCTGTCTAAGGATTCCGGGATTTGTTGATGCTATTCGCCATTTCAGGTCAGAATCAACTGGTGATTCTAGTACGACCTCGATCGGTTCGTTCAGTCCAACAATGAAGGTTTTTCCAGAATCCGGAGTTGTAATGGTTAGGGGCTCAACAGAATACTCTTCAACATCTAGCGACATTGAACAAGTTCTCATTGGAGTCTCGTCCCAAATGGAGCCGAATGAAAACGTGATTCGGGTTGATCCGGACCCAACCACTCTGAAGCTAAACACATCGTAGCCGTTGCCTTGTTCTATTGGTTCTTCGTAGAAGGGATCTGAAATGAGCCTCACTATGTCTTCATCGAAGCTACTAATCTTCCACGAATAGCCAGCTCCAGGACTTGAAGGAAGCATGACTGTAAAATCCTCACTTATGTGCATGTTCACGTTTCTCTCCAGGTCTTCCTGACCGAATACTCTGTCTCCAGGATTTCCTTGAAGAATCTCACGGCTTGTTTTCGGGAGTATTCCTATGCTCGAGTTCTCTTCAACCCGTTTGAAGAAGCCGTCGACGATCAACTCAAAAGCAGCCTTTTCTTCAATCATTGGAAAGTGACCGCTGTTCATGAATGTCACAAATTCGCTGTTCGGAGCTCCAGACTGGTAGGCTGAGGTATGCGCGATCCCCGGAAAGCTCTTGATCCCAACGCAGACCAAAATAGGCACTCGAAGGTCGGGTAAACCTGAAGACAAGTCCAGTCCACGAAGTCTGCCTTCAATCGAGGCTGGATCCTCACCCCAGAAGAGGCTGTAGGTCGCCCTGTTAATCAGATCGTCCGTAATACCTTTGGCTCTGTCTTCAGTAGAAATACCGCCAAGCAAAAAGTTGTATTTGTCGAACCCATTCGTTGGCTCCGTTTCTCTTAGTTCGGATATTGCCAGATCAATCGCGGGATAGTTAAGTCTTGGACTGACCACTACAAGACTGAGGAGTCCGGGAGGATTTGTCAGAGCTAACCCTACGGCTACTGCACTTCCAAAGCCATGACCAACTAAATGGAAAGAGTTTAGGTCTAGGGAGTATATTAGTGCGGCTAGTTCAGATATATAGTACTGGAAGTCGATGTCTATAGAGGACGAATTCTCCGATTTCCCGCTTCCAAGGTGATCGTACCTTAGGATTCTTCTTTCCTGGAAGATACCTGTCATGTAAGAGCTGTCAAGACCGGGCCCATCACTTATTACTACTACTAGTTCCCCTTCGGTCCCCTCTATCTCGTAATAAATAAGGTTCCCATTGAAGACTATCTGTCCAGAAAACGATGAACAGACTGCTGACAGAACCAATAGAAAGACTGCAAGAATACTTCGCAAATCATTCACACTCCAGAAGATACACTAAGAGTCTTAACTCAACTATTATCCTATCGATCCGTGTCCAGTTCAAGTTGAACGCGAAAACCGAAAAGTCAAAACGCTAGTACGAATCCTCAGTCAGAGTTACGAAAAGGAATCTCTAGTGCATATGAAGCCAAACACACATCGGTGAATTTCCTCTGTTATTCCACGCATAATAGGGAATAAGAGAGAATTTTACATTTTCGCTCTTGCTTTTCACAGAACCGAGCGAGTTGTAAAGCTTCTTGTCCCAGTTGTTAATATCATAAGCGATTCCCTTTCCACTTAATGTGACTGGATTTCCCGTGAGCGTATCGTTTCGTGAGAGTTCTAAGTTTTTTCTCGAAGGGATAGACAACGTACGCACATCAAAAGAAGGATTGTCTACGCCTTCAGCACAGTAAACCAGCGGGCCGATTTGGACAGCAACTTTATCGGTATTCTCTCTTAGAAGTGGATTAGAGGTCATCAACCTGATTCTCATCGGAAATGTGAGCGAAATCTCTGTCTTGCCCTTCCAGTTGCCTTCAAGTCTCACAAAACCTCTTTCAGGTCTTATTTTCTGTTTCACGCCGTCTACTTGAAGATCAAACTCCCCTTCGGTCCATTCAGGAATTCTTAGGAGAATCGAGATGTCTGTATCTAGATCGGTGGAGATAATAAGATCGATTTCTTCGGAATGAGGATAGGCTGTCTTCTGGATGATCGTCACCTCACCGTCCCTAAAGGGAATTGCAGACTTGCTCTCCTCGTAGAAATTGACTCTTATTTCGTTCAAAGTAGTACCGTAAATGTAGCCCCCGAAGGATGTGAGCAATCTTGCGATATTGGGGGGGCAACACGCGCATTCAAACCATTCCTCTCGGCTGTGCTTTCCGGCATCCTCCAGAGGATTCACGTAGAAATATCGTTTACCGTCGAGAGAGATTCCAGAAAGGACACCGTTGTAGAAAGTCCGCTCCATTACATCGAGATACTTTGCGTCGCCGGAAATCATATACATACGCCAATTCCAGAATACATTTCCAATTGCGGCACACGTTTCCGCGTATGCTCTTCTGCTTGGCAGTTCGTACGCCTCGCCAAACGATTCTCCTTCATATCTTGAGCCAACTCCGCCCGTGATATATATCTTTCGCGCGATCAGATCGACCCAGAGTCTTTCGAGAACTGCGAGGAGCGTTTCATCGCCTGTCTCTAGAAATACGTCGGCCGCTCCAGCGAGTAAGTAAAGCATTCTGACTGCGTGTCCAGTAAGTTCTTTGAGATCTCTAAAGGGAGCATGGTCAATATGATACTCGTCACCACCTACATAGCCCTTTCCGCGATTATCTATGAGTCTTTCCACGAACTCCAGATAAGCACGGTCGGCGGTTTCGCGATGAAGCTCAACCAATGCCATTTCTAGATTGGGATGCCCGGTAGTAACTTCACTGTCGTCGTCATGAAAAGTCTCCAGAATTTCGTCGGCCACTCGCTTGCCGATTACGAAAAGCTTCTCATCACCTGAAGCTCTCTTATATGCTATCCCTGCTTGAATAAGATGACCCGCGCAGTAGAGTTCATGCATGTTCTTAAGGTCTTTCCAGCGTTCCGAAGTCCGATCACCTATGAAGTAAGTGTCTATGTATCCGTTGCCGTTCTGAGCCTGAGCTTCCTCAATAAGTGATATCAGTGACTCGATTCTCTCCCTGATTTCGGGATCTTCATTATACGGTAGCGAATAAGAAGCCGCCTCTATCCATTTGTATACATCGGAATCGTTGAAAAACCACCCGGTAAAGACTCCTTCCGATTTCCGTCCAGCCTTTCTGAAGTTTTCTATTCTTCCCGTCGATTCCAGATACTCATATTGAAGAGAGAGACTCGTCGACTTCATAAGTTCCTGATATCTGCTTACGAATCCCTCAAGTTTGACTCTTTCAAGCGCTATAGGTCTAACTTGCGCTCTTGGTGACCGCGAAGTGTCGTTGACAAAAGTCACGCTTTTCACCTCCAAAGAAGATGCTCTCTCCTCAAGAGTAGCAGAAAAGGTGAGAACTTTTGTATCCTGAGATAAGGAGGGGAAGACCATGTTTGAGAAGATAGATTATTGGGTTTCGGCAGCTAGTTACTCTGACAGAAATGGGACCTGGCTAATTGAGGCGGCACTTATCCATCCAAATGTGGGGGAGACCCACGAATATGGTGAGGAGTGGACACGCGAAGAGATCATTGATAAGTGCGACGTATTCGTGTTTTGTCTGATTTGTAAAGATGAAAAAGGGAATTGGAAGATGGGTTCTCAGTTGAGAAAAGTTGAGACCGAAAAAGGAGTATTCATCAGGACTGATGAGATGAAGAAGACAGGGGATTATCTTGGAGATATCCCGTTCTATGACAGTCTCAAGTAGTTGCAAGACTCGAAGTAAATGTTGGTTTAAGTTTAATCAAAGCCCACTTGGCTTTTCGCCCAAAGAAGAAACCGAGACTTCGGGAGCTGGAATTTGTTTGTTGGAAGCCATAATGCATCATAATTAAATCTACTCAAGAGAGAGCTTCTTTTAAGGACTGTCGCTGTGATATTATTAAAATTACTATCAGTTCAAATGAACTAGAATTCTTTGTATTATTTTGCGGATAAAAAATGGTTTGGGGGTTTCAGATGAGAGCTAAGATTCTCTTAACGCTTACCATTATACTTATATTTTCCCTAGCAACTGCCTTTGGAGTTGGTTTTATCAAATACCTGGTCAGGCCAGGCGATCGCCTCTTCAATATAATCAGGGATTATAACCTGAGAATAAGCACTGTCCTCGATTTGAACTGCATTAGCGATCCCCGTCAGCTGGAACCGGGTGAGTTCATTTACCTTCCTACTGGAGATGGCTTCTTCTATGAGGTTCAGTACGGTGATTCCATCGATTACATTGCTCGGCTGTTTTTTGCGCTTGCAGAGCATATAATGGTCGCAAACAATCTTAGCTGCAATTCCTATATATATCCCGGCCAAAGTCTGTTCATTCCGCTTGATTCGATAAACGTGTGCGGCAATGCAAATCCCGGTACACAGTTCACCTGGCCGGTCTATGGGAAGATTTCTTCGGAGTTCGGCTGGCGCAAAGATCCATTCACCGGCGCCTCAACCTTTCATTCCGGTATGGACATAGCAGTCCAGAAGGACGCTCCCGTCTTTGCTGCGAAGGATGGAACGGTTATAGAAGCCCAGGAAAACGGAGGATACGGACTAAATATAATAATCCAACACTATGACGGCACCAAGACAAGGTATGCTCATCTTAACAGAATAAGCGTCTATGTAGGGCAGAGAGTTCTCAGGGGGGAGCTAATCGGCAGAGTTGGAGAGACAGGACGAGCAACCGGGCCTCATCTCCACTTTGAGATCGTAGACTCTAACGATCAGTGTAGAGATCCAAGAAGCTATCTAACAGGAGCGAATTACATGTATGTGAGAAGAGAAATCGAAACTCTTGGTATCGGAGGTAGGTAAAATCCCTAGTACAATATTTGTTGAATCTGACTCATTTGATCCCTGGCTGAACCTCGCAGTCGAAGAGTATCTTCTATATTCATTTGCCAAAGAAAACATCGTTCTTTACCTATGGCAAAACGAGAACACGGTAGTGATTGGTCGAAACCAGAACGCTTGGCAGGAATGCAGGCTGGACAACCTTCACAGAGATGGAGGTAAGTTAGCAAGAAGACTATCCGGAGGCGGTGCGGTTTTTCATGATCTTGGAAACCTCAACTTTACCTTCCTCTTGCCAAAAAGAGAGTACGATCTTCACAGGCAACTATCGGTAATTGTGGACGGGGTAAAATCGGTAGGTATAGATGCTCATTTCAGTGGTCGAAATGACATTCTCGCGGAGGGAAGGAAGTTCTCTGGAAATGCTTTCTACCATGGACAGTATGCCTCTTATCACCATGGAACTATCCTCGTTGATGTAGATACGAGAAGACTTTCTGAATATCTGAATGTCTCCAGAGCAAAGATAGAATCGAAGGGAGTTAAGTCTGTCGTTTCTAGAGTAGTGAATCTAAGAGAGCTGAAACCTGATCTTACCATAGAAAGAATGAAAGAGGCAATGTATATGGGGTTCGCTGAAGAATACGGCAGAATATACGAAGTCTTGGATTTTGACGAACTAAGGAAGTCACCAGATGTGAAGTCGCTTTACGGAAAGTATTCTTCTAAGGAATGGCTATTGGGAAAGAGTCCGGAATTCAATTTCAAAATTGGCAATAGGTTTTCCTGGGGAGGTATCGAGCTGCTTTTTACATCGAAGAAGGGAATTATATCCGACGTGATAGTTTATTCAGACTCGATGGATGTGGATTTCATTGAACAACTGAAACGAGAGCTAATCAGAGTTGAGTTTTCCAGAGTTGCCATAGTGAAAGCGATTGAAATGCTTCCAGACTGTTCAGAAAGAAACGATATCATTGCGTGGCTTCAGACAACCGATCTGAACTAGTTCATCTTCAGCAGTTGCACTCGCTTTGTGTAATCCCTGAAGTTTAACGGTGAAATGCCGAAGGGCGATAATCTTCTTGGAAGCAACACGAAATGATCTATAAAACCTTTGGTCAAATGAGACCTTCTTCAGGAGACCAACTCTTATCTTCAGACGGCAACCGCACCTTGTGTCTTTCCTAAATGACTGTTACCATCACATTACAGAGATTATCTTTGATTTGTCAAATCGAAAAGATACATCTGTGTAAGCAGCGAAAAGATGTTCTATAATGTTAATGAGCAGCCAGATTTCTTGCTTGCTATTCTATGTGTTTGCTGCAGAATATAATTTTATGNNTAGATATGAGATCAATTTCAAGATTACAGGAGGTTTAGGATGGCACGAGTAATGAAAACCATGGACGGTAATACCGCTGCCGCCCATGTTGCTTATGCTTTTACGGAAGTTGCGGCTATTTACCCCATTACGCCTTCGTCATCTATGGCGGAGCTTGCAGATGCTTGGGCAGCAAATGGAATGAAGAATATCTTTGGGCAGCCGGTTGACGTTATAGAAATGCAGTCTGAAGCCGGAGCGGCCGGTGCGGTTCACGGTTCGCTTGTTGCTGGAGCTCTGACGACTACTTTTACGGCGTCACAGGGATTGTTGCTAATGGTCCCGAACATGTATAAGATTGCCGGAGAACTCTTGCCCGGTGTATTCCACGTCAGTGCTAGAGCAGTTGCCGGTCACGCGCTTTCGATTTTCGGTGATCATTCTGATGTAATGGCTACGAGACAGACAGGATTTGCTTTGCTGGCTTCAGGAAGTGTTCAGGAAGTCATGGACATTGGCTCTGTGGCACATCTTTCTGCAATCAAGTCGAGAGTTCCTTTCCTTCATTTCTTTGATGGGTTTAGAACTTCGAGCGAAGTTCAGAAGATTGAGGTTATGGATTATGAGGACCTTAAGGGACTTCTCGATTATGGAGCGCTAAAGGAGTTCAAAGACAGGGCTCTAAATCCAGATCACCCCAAGACGATGGGAACGGCCCAGAATCCCGATATCTACTTCCAGGCGAAGGAATCATCAAATAGATTCTATGACGCTGTTCCTGATATTGTGGCCGATTACATGGAAGAGATTTCGAAGATCACAGGCAGAGATTACAAGCCTTTTGTCTACTATGGTGACCCCAATGCAGAAAACGTTATTATCGCTATGGGTTCTGTCACCGATACGATAGAGGAGACCATTGATTACCTGATGAAGAAGGGTGAAAAGGTAGGAGTCATCAAGGTTCATCTCTACAGACCCTTCTCCGCGAAACACTTCTATGATGTTTTCCCGAAATCAGTCAAGAGAATAGCCGTTCTCGACAGAACGAAAGAGCCGGGTTCTCTTGGAGAGCCATTATATGAAGATGTGAAGACTCTCTTCTGTGGTGAAAAGGGCGCTCCCGAGGTTTATGGGGGAAGATACGGACTCGGTTCCAAGGACACAACCCCTTCTCAGATAAAGGCAGTTTACGACAATCTGAAGCTCTCGACACCGAAAAACCACTTCACGATAGGTATCGTAGACGATGTTACCAACACTTCTCTGGAGATCAAAGAGAGAATAAATACCGCTCCGGATAGCACTATTCGCTGCAAATTCTGGGGTTTGGGTTCCGATGGGACTGTCGGAGCTAACAAAGATGCAATAAAGATAATCGGCGATCATACCGATATGTATGCTCAGGGTTACTTTGCATACGATTCAAAGAAGTCTGGAGGCGTTACGATATCGCATCTCAGATTCGGCAAGAAGCCAATCAAGTCAACCTACCTTATTGATGAGGCAGATTATGTTGCTTGCCACAAACAGTCCTATGTGTATCAATATGAATTGCTTGAGGGACTCAAAAAGGGCGGCATTTTCGTTCTTAACACTAGCTGGGATTTCGAGGAGCTTGACAAGCATCTTCCTGCCGGTATGAAGAAATACCTTGCCGAAAACGAGATCAAATTCTACACCATCGATGCCACTAAGATTGCAATGGAGATTGGACTTGGCACGAGGATAAATACGATAATGCAGTCGGCATTCTTTAAACTGGCAAATGTCGTACCTATAGAAGACGCAGTTAAGTATCTAAAGGACGCGATCGTGAAGTCTTACGGCACGAAAGGTGAGAAGGTAGTACAGATGAACTACAAGGCGGTCGATAGCGGAATAGACGCCTTGAATAAGATAGATGTTCCAGATTCCTGGAAGAGTGCGAAAGAAGAAGTTAAAGAAGAAGAATCTGGAAGACCTGAGTTCGTGAGAAACATCGCAGATGTCATGAACAGGCAACAGGGAGACAAATTGCCCGTATCTGCCTTTGTTGGTAGAGAAAACGGAGAGTTCCCAAATGGGACGTCCGCATATGAGAAGCGAGGCATTGCGGTCATGATTCCGGAATGGCAGATCGACAACTGTATTCAGTGTAATCAATGCTCCTATGTCTGCCCACATGCAGCGATCAGGCCGTTCTTGATAAACGAAGAAGAGGAAAATAGGGCTCCTGCAACCTTCGAAGCTAAGAAAGCAATGGGTGGAAAGACTTTCGAGGGGCTGAAGTACAGGATTCAAGTTTCGCCGCTAGACTGCACGGGTTGCGGTAACTGTGCAGATATCTGTCCGTCTCCAAATAAGGCTCTAGTCATGAAACCTCTTGATACGCAGACAGAGAAAGAAGTACCAAACTGGGAATTTGCTACAGCAGTTTCTGAGAAGAAGGATGTCATGAATGTTGAGACACTCAAAGGGAGCCAGTTCTCCAAGCCTCTCCTCGAGTTCTCAGGGGCTTGTGCAGGCTGTGGTGAAACACCTTATGCCAAGCTTGTTACACAGCTATTTGGAGATAGAATGCTTATAGCCAACGCGACCGGTTGTTCCTCAATCTGGGGAGCCTCGGCTCCTGCAACTCCTTACTGCAAGAATAGCGACGGCAAAGGGCCGGCGTGGGCGAATTCTCTGTTCGAAGACAATGCCGAATATGGATTTGGGATGGCGATGGCGGTCAAGCACGGCAGAAGTAAGCTTGCCGGTATAATGGAAGAGCTTCTGAAGCAGGATATTCCCGAGGACATGAAGACGCCTTTCAAGGCTTGGCTTGAAGGAATGGACGATGCAAAAGCCTCAAAGGCAGCTACTCTTGGCATTCTCAATGTGATATCAAAGGGATCAAGAAACGAGAGAGTCAACGCTCTTTTGAAGCAAATTGAGGAAAGAAAGGATCTATTAATTAAGAAATCCGTGTGGGTATTCGGTGGAGACGGCTGGGGCTACGATATCGGTTACGGCGGTCTTGATCATGTACTTGCTTCAGGGGAAGATGTCAATGTTCTTCTATTTGATACCGAAGTATACTCAAACACCGGTGGTCAATCTTCCAAGTCTACGCCTAGAGCTGCTGTAGCGAAGTTTGCAGCTTCTGGAAAGAGAACGAAGAAGAA
>NZ_DJHG01000106.1:0-5252 GCF_002432955.1 Mesotoga sp. UBA5825
GACCAATCTAGATGGTTGTGCGGCAGCATGTTCTTTCAACAAATAATTCATCAATCTGTCTCGGCCTTTTTCCGGTCGGAGAACGGCGAACATTCAACGGTTGACGTGTCGATTGGAGTCTTCTCGTGAGCGAAGCGAGCATCTCAACAATGCCCTTTCTCGATTCATCTTCTCGGGGAACGGGTCTTCGTTCTTAAGCGTGAAGCCGCACAGAATATCCCCCATTATCAAACTTACAAGTAGGTGGGGCCCCCTTCGACCACAAAAAAAGAACAAGTTTGCGTGTCTATGCGCTCCGGTAAAAGTAAAATGCCGTCAAATGGAAAGAACTACGTGTCTGCCGGTTTTAGTGTAGACTTATTTCATGGATATTCTGAAGAAGAAGTGGATGGCGGCTTTAATCGCTGTATTCTGTTCAGTTCTCTGGGGAAGCGCTTTTCCCGTTCTTAAACTCGGTTACGAGGAGATGGCAATTTCCCCGGATGATGTTTCAGCTAAGCTTGTCTTTGCCGGAATCAGGTTTTTGGGAGCCGGTATTATGGTGCTTCTGCTTTCGATACCTTTGGGTAGAAAGGGAAGAGTGAAGTTCGTTAAGAAGGACTACATGCATTTGTTTGCACTTGGAGTATTGCAGACTTTTCTTCTGTACTTCTTCTTCTATAATGGGCTCAGTCATACAACGGGAATGAAGTCTTCGATAATAATGGCGGGTGAGAACTTCCTTGTGATCCTTCTCGCTCACTACATTTACAAGAATGATCGCCTGAGCTGGAAAAAGATACTTGGGATGATACTGGGATTCGCGGGGGTTTTCCTTGCAAATTTCGAAGCGGGATTCACTCTGAGTTTCGTGTTCAAAGGTGATGGCTTCATGTTGATCGCAGCGACTATCGGTGCATTCGGCACTATGTATGCCAAATGGATGTCGTCGAACCGATCTCCCTTTCTCGTGTCGGGATGGCAGCTCTCGATCGGCGGCTTTCTTCTCCTCATCGTCGGTCTTCCCGGGTTGAAACAGGATTCGCTCGTTTTCACGCTCAAGGGCAATCTCCTTCTAGTGTATTCTATGCTTCTTTCGGCCATAGCCTTTTCCTTGTGGTATGCGATTCTCAGCTTTCACAAAGCCGGTGAAATCACTATGTTCCGATTCGTTATTCCAGTTGCCGGCGTCTTTCTCTCCGCAGCCTTCATTCCAGGAGAGGCCCTCAATTCGTACATGGCGTTTGCCCTCATATTGGTTTCGGCCGGTGTTGTGGTTGTCAACTGGAAGAACAGGGCAGTCTCAGAAGATAGGTCCGCTCGGTAGATCTGAATATACTTTCGGAAATTAGCATAGGGTACCTAAGGCCCATCGTGAGCTTTGAGCACTACCTATTGCCGAAAAGGATTGCGCAGAACTTCTCTTCAATCAAAAATCACTCCGGCAGAAAGCCGCGGCAGATAAACCGGAGTAATCGCTTTAACTTGCTTTTTGGTTTGAAATGAAACGGAGTCAAGAGTGATCGACGATTTCTCCGGATCGAAAAGAGCCTTCACATTTCATAACTTTATGAAGAGAGTCGAAGAGAAGATGTGGTCGACTCTCTCAGGTGCTCTTCGCGAATCTTCTTGCGGCGAGTCTGATGCCGATGGCGCCAAGAGGGGCCGTTATTAGGATCGAGAGTACTGAAACCGAAAGTACAACATCTCCGTAAGCAACTCCCATTGCTAAGGGTATTCCTCCCACTGCAGCCTGAACTGTGGCTTTGGGCAGAGAAGAAATCATGCAAAAGAGTCTTTCGCGGAGAGTCAGTTTCGAACCGAGAGTGGCCGCCAGAACGCCCGCGCTTCTGAATATGAGTCCAATAAGAATTACAAGTAGTCCCATTAGCCATGAGTCGCCTATCGCACGTACGTTAACACTTGCACCCACTAGAACGAACAGGAAGACCTCGGCGACCACCCATATTCTCTCCATTTTTCCTGCAATCCTGTCGACGGCTACCGGAAGCCTCTCTCGCAGGACAAAATCTATCGCCATAACACCCAGAAGAGTTGCTACGGGGAGTACTTCCTCGAGTTTATGGAAAACGAACGCAATCATTAGAATCAAGAGAACCCTCTTCGTGTCTCTGATATGGAATCTTTTGAAGAGCAGGCTGAAGAGAAAGCCGATTGCCGCGCCAAGAGATATACCGAGAACAATCTCTACCGGCACCATAAGAAAGGACATTCCGATACTGACATCCTATCCTCCTTCAATTCCCAAAAAGACCGTAAAGAGTGTAATAGCCACAACGTCGTCTATTGAAGCTGCCGCCAGAATAGTAGAAGGTGTTTCGTTTCTCTTTCCGAAGTCCTTTTCTTTCAGTCTCAGCATCTCGGGAACTACTACCGCAGGCGAAACCGCCGCGATTATGAAGCCGAGCATTTCACCTTGAACGAGGCTGAGATTCAGGAAGAAGTGAGCCATTACCATAATTGAGAAACCTTCGAAGAGGCTTGGAAGAAAACTAAGGCGAAGAGCGAGGGGACCTATCTTCTTGATGATTCTCCGATTCAATCCGAGACCGGCGCGCATCAGAATGACTATGAGCGCAAGCAGCCGGACTTCATCGGAAATTGAGAGCAATGATGTGTCGATGAGATTCATTGCATCCGGTCCCAAAGCTATTCCAAGCGAGACCAGTCCAATCAGACCGGGAAGACGGATTCTTTCAAAGAGGGAAAGCACAACTATCGAGAGAATAACTATAAGGGAGATGCTAAGAATCATATACTCCTCCAGAGTCAAGCAGGACCAGGCTGCAAATTTGGTAGAAGCTATCAGCTGGAGGCGTTTCTGGAGGAGTCTGCTCAAGGCAAGCTTCATTGCCTAGAGAATTATATAGTCCATGCGTTATACTGTCAATGACCAGTAAACGGAGGTGATCTCTTGAGCACTTTTCTAGCCATTGTCGGTGCATTGTTCCTGCTATATCTTGCAATTAGGTTCTTCCCTGCGTTGATTATTGTTGTAGCCGGCGTAGGAGTGATAATGATAGTGATATTTGCCATAGCAGGTCTTTTTGTTGTCTTCCTGCCGATCTTATTGGTTGTTGCTCTAATATTGATTATTGTTAAGCTTGCGTCATGAAAGACACCGATCTTACTGCAATTCAGGTCTGGTTCGATCAGGAGTCTTATGGCGAAGAGACATTTCGCAGAAAGATGAGAGACTATGCGAGTGAGGCTTCACTTCTATGGAAGGGGAGTAACCATATCATTGCCTTCCCGGAGTTTTTTGCAACATTTCTGTACCCTTCCTTCAGGAAACTCAGCTTCGCGGAGACGACAACAAAGACTCTTGCAAAGTATGCAATTAAGAATATGGGGTTCTCTCTTAATCCTTTGAAGAAGGCTTTTCTAAGAGATGCCCTTGGGATAGAAGCCTACTATCACGGAGTTTTCAGTACCATTGCCAGGGAGTTCGAAACTTATCTTCTTGCCCCGTCGATATTGCTTCCCATAATCGATGAAGAATCTGAGAGAGGGAGATTCATTAGGGATGGAAGGCTCTATAATATCGCCTACTTATTCAATCCTGAGGGAAAGTTGTTGACAAGAGCCTTGAAGCACAATCTTACCAAAGCCGAGAGCTCTGTGTTGTTTTCCAGAGGAGAGCCAGTCGATAATGTGGTTCATACGGAGATTGGCATAATAGGTATAGCGATTTGTTACGATATGTTCTTTCAAACCGAAATCGAGAGACTGGACGCAGCCGGTTGCGAAGTGATACTGGTTCCCTCCTGCAATTTTGCTGAGTGGAAAGGATCGATGCGCGGTTCGACGCAGGAGAGGATCTGGTTTCGCGATGGACCGATCAGGGCATCATTGTGTAGAGAGAAGATTCGCTATCTCGTAAATCCGATGGCGATTGGGATTGTTGGCAGAGACAAAGCGCAGGGAAGATCTTCCATCTGGTCCAGGGGAAGAGCTCTTGCCGTTGCCAGAAAATTCGATGGGGAAGAGATTCTCAACGTCACGACATAAAGCGATGAGCTTCATCAGCAACACTAGTCGAAGTCCACTCTGTCTTTTGAGACCGGGGTTCTCCTTCATTGATACTAAATCGGGAAACCGAAAACGAGGAATATGTATAATTCCTTTGTAGTGATACTTTGAAGATGTCCCAGGGAGGAATGTTATGAGAATCACTGTCGTTCACGACACGACAATCGATTTTCATCATGAAGAGATGGTCAGGAGTGTTGTTAGTTCACTCGAGAATAGTTTTGAAGTTGATTCCAGACCATTCGAGATCGATGCTGTTAGCGTACTTAGAGGCACTGATCTCGTGTTCAATCTCACTACCGCCATGGGTAATACCGAGAGGCAGATCCATCTTCCGGCCGTGCTGGATCTTCTGGGAGTACCCTTTACCGGCTCCGGTGCTACGGCAAACGCTCTCTGTATTAACAAGACGCTCACAAAGTTGATCATGAAGGCCTATGGGATATCCACTCCCGAATTCTTTTCGGTTCGTCCCGGAGATATTGTCGACAACCTCCCGTTCAGCCCGGCAATTGTCAAACCCGTTAAAGAAGGTGGCGCAAAAGGTATCTGGGAGGACTCGGTTGTTGTAAGCGTTGATGAAATGCAGAAAGCTGTTTCACGTATCCACGAGAGATTTGGACAGCCCGCTCTGGTTGAGAGGTTCATTGAAGGAAGGGAATTTACCGTTGGAATAGTTGGCAGTGAAGTTCTGCCAATAATGGAAATAGATTTCTCGTCGTTGCCAGATCGCCTTGAGACTTTCTATTCCTACAGGGTGAAACAGTTCCACGGTGACGAGACAAATTACATCTGTCCCGCGAAGATCTCACAGAGAGAGGAATCAGTGGTAAGCGAGTTCTCACTGAAGGTCTTCGGGGCGCTGGATCTAAAGGACTATTGCCGTATCGATTTGAAGATTGACGACGAAGGAAAGATCTACTTCCTGGAGGTCAATTCCCTTCCTCTTCTAGTACCTGATTACTCAGATATCGTCAAAATGGCCGAAGCAAGAGGGTGGAGCTACGGCGATCTCATTAACAACATCGTCGCTTCAGCAATAAGTAGATATGGAATCGGAGAATAAAATGGGAGTCTATGAAGAGATCCTAGATTACATAAGGTAGATCCCGGTGATTGACACGCACGAGCACCTTGTTCATGCAGAAGATCTGCTTGAAGGAAGAGACGATGTTCTTCAAGAGTTCCTTCTTCACTATATGAGCTCTGATCTGATTTCT
>NZ_DJHG01000012.1:0-17344 GCF_002432955.1 Mesotoga sp. UBA5825
CCGGGGTTGGGGGTAGCAATGTGCGGGTCGGAAAGAACGGAATAAGACGCAAGGCGCCCGAAAGCATCGGCGGACGCAAGGCTGGGAAAAACATCCCAGGTCGCAATGCTGCCTTCGGCAGGAGGCCTTCTCAGGTCAACCGTCCCCAGTCCACCGTCCTCCGAATCGGAATTCCGGCGAAGATTGTGAAGGGACGCAAGGCCTGACGGTTGCAGATTTCACCCCCGTTGTCCGCAGGCAATGCCTATTTGCAGAGAGTCCTGCCCCTCGCTGGAGGAGATCGCCGATCGCCACAGCGTCGCGTGTTTTCTTCACAAAGGAGCCGAGGCCCTGTGAACGATAACATTCTGGTTCTTGAAGCGGTCAACAAACACTTCCCCCTGAACTCTTTCAGAATGCGTGGAAAGGTTGTTCATGCAATGGACGACGTGTCTTTTCCTCTGCGAAGAGGAGAAGTGCTTGCGATAGTTGGAGAGTCCGGCAGCGGAAAAACTACAACTGCAAACGTAATAAGCAGGATCTACAAGCAGACTTCAGGCAGAGTAGCGTTTGAAGGAAGAGAGTTGAGCGGCAACATGTCTCGAAAAGAAGAGCTGAAACACCACAAGAGGGTCCAGATGATATTTCAGGACCCTTTCGGAGCCTTGAATCCGACAAGAACGGTTGGCGGGATTATGGAACGACCCTTCATAATTCACAAGATTGCAAAGGACAAAAGATCAGTAGCGGAAAAGGTCTATAACATACTAATTCAGGTAGGCCTTGAGCCACCCGAACAGTTTACACGGAAGTTTCCCCATGAGCTTTCTGGAGGTCAGAGACAGAGGGTGAATATCGCCAGAGCCTTCTCGATCGAACCCGACCTCATTCTGGCCGACGAACCCACTTCAATGCTCGACGTTTCAAACAGGATGAGCATAATGAACATGATGCTAAACCTCAAAGAGCGACATGGAGTATCCTTCATATACATAACCCACGATCTGGCCGGCGCCCGTTATATGAGCGACAGAATAATAGTTATGTATGCTGGCATGATCATGGAGATCGGTCCGGCAGAAGAGATAATTAACAGCTCTTTCCACCCTTACACAAAGCTGCTTAAATCGGCGGCGCCAGCCCCAGAAACTGGTCTAAAGCGAAAGCCTCTCATAACGGGAGGAGATATTCCCTCCCTAATCGATCCACCTAGTGGCTGCCGTTTCCATCCGCGTTGCCCATTCGCCGGAGAAAGTTGCTCTCTCGAGATACCCCCTATGAAGAAGATCGGCGAGGACCACTATGCGAGGTGCCTTCTCTAGTCCCGGAATTCTTTCTTTTCTCGGTGACTCCATTTTTAACATTGATGAGACAAACGCAGAAATGCATTCCCTGAGTCCGAGCAGCAAACGATAGAAATTTTTGACCGTGCCCTCTAGTAAAAGCAAAGACTAGCCAGTAAAGGCTCTTACCGGCCAAGAAAACCGAGCCAGCGTATCGTTCAGTCGGATATCCTGCGGGTCTTGAGCCAGTTGTACGCCTTGGGGCTGGATTCCCAGACCTGACGATAGTCGAGCGCATACATTGCAGCTTCTCTTTCGTCATCCTCCTCCTTCAGTTCTTCGAACTTCACAGATCCCATATCTCTGAAGAGCATTTCTACAATCAGAGGATTCGTTCTCAACGCGCGAAGCAGATATATGTTGGCATCTTGTTTTCTGTTTCTTATTGCACTGATGAAGGCGCGCCCCATAAGAAAATCTACATCTTCCTCTTCCAGGTAGCGTTCCAGCAACTTCTCGGCTTTCATGAAGTTTTTCTGCCTGAATAAGCTGTTGAGAAGCCCGTGCTTTGCATGCACATCATCTTCCCGGTCTATATCGAGAAGCATTTCATAGGTTTCTATTGCCCGAGTCTGATCACCGACCCTTATTCGAAGAAAATCCGCATAGTCAACGATTAGATCCAGCAGAGGCTTATTGTTCGCACGATCATACTCGAGTGAGTAAGACTCCGATTCGATTTCCCCTAATAGAGTTTCCAATTTCGAATAACCGGCTTCCAGAATGTATTGACATTTATTGTCTAAGCCTATCTCAGTGTACCCATTAGCCAGCATTGAGTAGAGCCGAAACTCGTATGGGTCTCTCGCAAGTGCGTTTTCCATCCGAACAACTCTTTCAGAACTATCCGGTATCGAGGCAAGCCTCATCAATCTGTAATTTCCTGGTGGGAGGTTGTACTCGATTGTGGGGGAATCCCCAGAACGCAAAACGGTTAGGCCGGGAATAAGATTCTTTCTCTCCTCAAAAATGATCTTGTGGAGATACTTTGTTGAATGATAGGCTCGTTCTAGAAGACGGGCCATTTTCGTGCTCAACGAGAGATCTTTCGAGAGTACCGGTGGAACTTTCGAATCAGAAACGAACCGATCAAAACGCTTACGGTCAGCCTTCGAAAGCATTTCATAAAGAAGCTTTGCTTTCGATGAATAGCCTGCCTTCTCTGCCACAAGAGCTGCTGCCAATCGAGTATTTGAATCGGTTTTAAGCTCTGTGACAAATGAAACCAGCTCCTCGAGTGATTCCGACTTTTCGAGGGATTCCTCATCGAGGAGAACAGAGCACACTCCACACACTATATCTGTCGCTTCTTTCTTTTCCTTGTTTTTCAGAAGCGTTCTAATAAATTTCATGATCGGTCTTCCTGAATGAGAGAAATCTGTATTGCGTACAATTTCACCAAGAATCAATGGAAGAGAATCATCAACAATCGAATTCTTCACAATGATATACAGAGGGCTGACCTGGTCTTCACTCCACTCAAGCAGATTTTCCGCGACAGTGGCGGCCTTCCTCCTTATTTGCTGATCCTTATTTACCAGAAGACAGATAAGGGCAAGTACAGACGTACCATATCCTGCCATCAATCCGGCATGAGTATCTTCGAAAATATACTGCAGCAGTGACACTTCAACATTTTTCTTCAGACCAAGGGCATAGTGTGCCACCATAGGCTCAATAAGCCCGAACACGACATCGGAATAAGGATTAACGTACTGCAAGTAGAACCTTGGACAGTATTTCGCCAGCCTCACTGCTTGATACTCAAGTTCTTTCTCCTCAGAATCTTCAATATCCGAATCAATTGTTCCGGCATGCTGAAGGAAGCACGAAAGCGCGCTGAGACCTGCGAGATAATACCATCGGGCCATTTCAGGTCCTCTGAATTCATTTACCCCCATTGCTTCATAGACTGACTCTTCATCATCTGAACCCGCAGAATTTCTGTTGGAAGCGCTATTCAGATTCTCACGTCGGAGCTTGTCGCCGATTTTGACGATCTCCTTCGCCACAGCAAATCTTGTTTCGAAGGGAATGCTTTCGTCCCAGACGAAAACACTCCAATAATAAAGCAAAAACAATTCGCTCTCTATAACCGTTTCATACTCGAGATCGAACACTTCGCACAGTAGCTTCGCGAGTTCCTCGATGGTGTCGGAAGAAGCCTCATAAAGAAGCTTCTCGCGATCAAAATCCGGCCCGGAGTAATCTGTACCCATCTCCATAAGATCTCTAAGATAGACAATTCTACTCTTCTGATAGGTATTCAAGATAGTTGCCCTCCTTGATCAAGTATCGTCAGAGGCTCCCCATATTCTCTTAGATTTCACAATTCACTCTGAACTCAAGAAAACTGCCTCTCCCTATCCTTCGAATCAATATACCCACTATAACTGGAGCGGTTGTCCTTAGCAAAAATCGTCAAGCCTCATATTTGTGATTTTTGGCTAGTCACATTAAGCACCTGTTTTTTCAATTATAAGGAATTTGGGTCTATCCATCTCCCTTTTCAAGAGTTCAGTTCAGAAGGGACTTTCGCTGAAAAAACTCAGAAACTCAACTATTCATCGGATCTCTTCTGCGTACTCACTTAAGAGGAAATGCCGTTCCCGTGAGAGAGGGGTTCACTCATATCTCCTTTGGCCACCTTACTTTTGCCCAAAAGCGTTTCTGAACGAATGGGCACGATTGCTCTAAAATCCTTCCTTGAGGAAGGAAAACGAAGAGCTGGAAGATGTGTTTCAAAGATCAGACGAAAGAGGATAGAAGTGAAGATATGCAGAGTGACAGATCTCGACCTTCGAAACCATCAATTCGCACCTCTAGCCTCTTTCTTCAAATACCGCATCGTAACGAACACAATCGGTCCACCCGATCGTGCCGGGTTTTGAGGTCAATTTCTACCTGTTCTGCCGGCAATTATTGGTTGGTAACCATGGAAGGGTTGGAAAATCGCATTCTCCACCTGAGCAACCGTAAATAAGGCTCTCGACTTGCAAGAAACAACTGCAACCTCAACTGGAGACCTGCTCCAAGTTGGCCATCATGAGAGGGTTTTCGCTCTTCTTCATGTTTCTCTTCAGGTACGAGAGAAAGTCTTCGGGAGGCTGATGGTCTCTGAACCCTTCGGCGATCTCTTCGGTTTCTTTCTCTTCTAGAGTTACTGATACTGTCAGTTCATCTGAAATCAGCCGCAACTCTCTTATTCTTCCCGGAGGCACGAACTCTTCGAACTCCAGGATTATCATGTTTTCCTCATCCCTCTTGAGAAGTATATCTGCAGTGGTAATATAGTCCTCAAAAGAAACTCTGGGCTTTTCAGAACCCAGAGCGGCTACCGCATAAATCGCTTCCATTTTGTCGATCTTTACCTCAAAACGATCACCTTCTAAACTGGCTTCCCTGTCCTTCAGAAAGATCCCCAATATCACTTTCTCCCTCCTTCAAGCGCCAGGCAGCAGGTCGAGATGACAGTATTCCAGTTTACCTCTGCCAACGGCCTTTCTCTATTACAAAGGACGATTGCCTCTCCATTCCTACCACTTCAGATTCGACTCTTGCTCACTCCCTCTGCCTCTATCTTCCCCCCTTCTCTGAGCCACCATCAAGCAAGCACGCTTTCACCTGCGAAGCGCCTTTCTAAGCACGTTTCCTGGACATCAGATACTTCACTTGGAATAAGCGCAGCATTACTAGAACGTATACGTTCTTCTAACCGGACTTTTCAAACAGGACAGACTTCCACGGAGTTTATCGAGACAATACTCAACTACATCATCAATATCACGATAGAATTGCAGCTGATTTACAAATACGCAACCTTGAATCGATTCTGTTTGACCATTGCCTGTTCAGTCAGTCGGATCTAGGACAGAAAGTGACGATGAGAACAGAATAACTTAGCGGATGAACTGTTTTAGATAGAGATCCTTCTCAAGAAATGACTTTCGCGAGTCTACTGAAGCAACTTTGCTTCTAGAGATCTCTGTTGGGAAGAAAGTCGAAAGAACTGGAATTTGGGACAAGTAGCCGAGTTACCTATGACGGGTCATTTAGCAGAACGGATCGCTTACTCTTTTGCACAGTTTGCATTACCCAGGACAATACCCTTCTTTCAGATCAATGAGAATAATAGCTCTAATCGCTGGTGATTGTGGATATACGTTTGAAGAGTTTGTAGATCAATCCTCATGGCATTAGTTTCGCCGACTCTTAATTGCTAGAATCACATGAAGAATTCAGATTTGCACGATTTGCATTGAATTGACGAGTTAGGAGGTCTTTTTCTGCCAACTCTGAGAGAGATATCGGAAATCACAGGCGTGGCGATTTCAACCGTGTCCAGAGTACTCAATAATGACAGCCGCATAAGCGAAGCCACCAAAAAGAAGGTCTTGAGAGTCGCGAAGAAGCTTGGATACCCGGGCGAGATATCCAGTGGCCGCGGCAGTAAGGTTGTGATGTTCTTCGTTTCCAACCCTCATAAATCAATCGAAAGCGATGAATTCTTCTCAGGAGTTCAGCGGGGGATACTGAGAGGGGCCGGGTCATCGGATATTCACTGCCTGGTTCAGTCGATCAGAAGCAAGAAGAGCTTCGATGAATCGCTGATCCCTCTCGATCTTGTCGAAGGGTTGATCGTGGGAGGCATCCCAATGCCTGACGATCTGAAGACTTTCCTGTCGGCAATGAAGATTCCGGTCGTCTTGATCGGCAAATACTCGGGCCTGGAAAACCTAGCGTCTGTAAACAATGATAATGTCAGAGGCGGTTATCTCGCCGCCAATGAAATTATCAAGTATAACTACTCTACAGTTACCGTCATTACAGGGCCGAGAAACGTCTCGACATTTGCTGATAGACTGGAAGGTTTCTTCAAGTGTCTTAGTGAAAACAGTTTCCCAACTGAGCGGGTAAAGATTATCGAATGCAACTCCTTCGAAGAGAGAGATGGAAGAATGGCCATCGAGAGACATCTCAGAACACCTGGAAACAGAGAAGTGATCTTCTGCACGACCGATTGGCTTGCGAAAGGTGTGATCGAGGCTCTACAGGACAGGAAGGTTTCCATCCCTTCAGAGATAGGGGTTATTGGATTTGGTGGGCTAGATTTCTGCAAAATGACCTCTCCAAAAATAACTACCGTCGCACTAAACCCATATCTTCTTGGAAGAATCGCAGTAACAATGCTTCAGGAGTTGATGGAGGGAAATGCTGAATCAAAGGGAGTTGTGTTTGTGGAACCGTTCTTGATGGAAGGTGAAACTCTAAGGGGGGAGAAGTAATGCATTTCAGAGAGCTAATGGATTCTAAAGGCAGACTCTTGGTAGTCAGTCTTCCCGAGAACAGTCTGGAATACGCGAGGGCTGCAGTTGAGAACGGTGCGGACGCAGTTAAGCTTCACATAAATGTGAAGCATAGGGTGACTGGAAAGGTTCATGTCACATGGACCGACGTCAGAGAGACCGCAAAGAACATCCATTCTGCTCTTGGCTGCTGTATGGGAATCGTTCCCGGAGCGGAAACAATGGCGTCAGAAGAGGAACTAGGGGAAATGAGCAAATTCGGCCTGTCTTTCTTTGACGTCTACGTCGACTACGCCCCTCTATATGTTATGAAGAACGATCTCTGCAAGATGCTGGCTCTTAATCATACATATTCCAAGTCGATGGCTTCATACTTAAAGAAAGCTGGGGCAGATGCCCTAGAGATCTCGATCATCGATCCCAAGGACTACGGGAAAGATCTTTCGCTGGAAGACCTTCTCGATTATTTGGAAGTGCTTGAGCTTTCAGGACTGCCTTCCTTTATTCCAACCCAGAAGAGGATTACCGTGGACGAAGCAGATAGAATTCTAGATCTCGGCTTCAAGGGGCTGATTATCGGCCCTATCGTAACGGGAATTGAAATCGGGAGTTTTTCACGGATTGTCAGGGAGTTCAGCAAGATTACCAGAGACTAACAGGGAGGTGTGGTAATGAAGAAATGGATTTTGATTCTTATCATCTGTCTTGCTCTAGGCTTCACGGCAATTGGCAAGACGAAGGTTACGATTTGGTTTGCAGGTACTACAGAAGCTTTGATGGAGGCCGTAGATGATCACCTGGTTCCTGCCTTCGAGAAAGCTAATCCCGACATTGAGCTCGCGGTTGAGTATATACCTTGGGGAGAGCTTTCCACAAAACTTACAACTGCCTTTGCCGGCGGAATAGGACCAGATATATTCATGCACGGCCAGGCTGCGATCGCGGGATTTGCTGAAACGGGCGTGATAATGGACATCGACAGTCTCATCGACAAGCTAGAGGACCCTGAAGACTTCGGAGGTACGCTGGGTGTTGGCCTTTACAGAGGCAAGAACTTCATGGTTCCAGTGTTCGGTTCGGGCAGACTTCTCGCCTACAGGGAAGACTTCTTCATTGAGAGCGGTCTCGACCCCGATGAACCGCCGGTAACCTGGGAACAGCTGAGGGCCTATGCCGAGGCGCTGACAGTCTATGAATCGGGTAGGCTAGTGAGGGCCGGCCTGGACATTCCTGTATCGGCGATTGATCTTCAGCAAGTATGGACAGGCTTCCTCATTGCAAACAACGGCGCTCTCTTCGACAACGACTTCAATCCGACTTTCAATTCCCAGTCGGGAGTGGAGGCTCTAGAGTATTACGTAGGCCTGATACGAGAGGCCAAGGTCGCTTCCGAATACGGTCTTACCCCGATCGGAAACCTTGAGCCGATTGCGGCTGGCACAGCGGCAATGTGTTTCATGAACAACGAATCTCTCGCGGCCATCAAGGAATACAGCCCGGACGTTTACTCCAAGATTCGTCTAGCCTTCCCACCTGCAAGATATGGGAGAGCCGCTTTCTACTCATTCGCGGGTTTCATGGTCTCCAGCAGCACAAAGGACCTGGAAGCAACAACAAAGGCCCTTTCCTTCATGACGTCGAAGGATGCGCTTATTGCTATAAACACGGCTCTTGGGAGTCTGCCGCCAAGACAGTCCGGCGTCGTGGCCGAGTACATTGCGAATGATCCAAATCTGATGAAGTTCGTGGAAGGCTCGAAGTATGCCTATGGAAATCCGAATGTTCCGTTCTGGGTTCAGGCAAGAGATATTATCTCAAAGTATCTCGAACGTGCAATTATGGGCGTCATGACTCCGAAAAACGCGTTAGACGGAGCGGCCGAAGAAATCAGAAAACTGAAGTAATTACCGAAGCCGGCTCTTCCTAAGGATGGGCCGGCTCATCTATTTCTAAGAGGTGAAGCGTGAGCGGTGCGGGCAATCTCAAGAGGCGAATAGCAGTAACGGCTTTGATATTCATTGCGCCGGTGCTTATTTACAACATAATCTTCAAAATAGTCCCCATCTTTGTCTCTTTCTTTCTGAGTCTAACTAAATTCTCGGGTTTCGGAGAGGCCAGGTTCATTGGGCTTGCGAATTACGCCCGAATATTCGGTGACTCAGAGTTTTGGAGAGCGGTTCTGGTGACTTTTCAGTTCTCAATTGAAGTCCTGCCTCTAAACATGCTGATCTCTCTGCTGCTTGCCTTGCTTGTCAACAGCGGGTTAAAAGGAATCGGGATTTTCAGGGCGATCTACTATCTTCCAGTCATTACTCCTATGGTTGCGGCAAGTATGATCTGGATCTGGCTCTATGATCCTCAAATCGGTATATTGAATTTCCTCCTTTCGCTTTTCAATATACCCCCTGTGAACTTTCTCAGGAATCCAAACACAGCTCTTCACTCCATTGTAGCTATGAGAATATGGAGGGGAGCAGGATGGAACATGCTCATCTATCTGGCCGGTCTTCAGGGGATATCTAAGAATCTGTATGAAGCGGCAGCGATAGATGGTGCCTCGTCTATTCGGAGGTTTTTCGGGATCACCCTCCCTCTACTAAGACCGGTTCATATCTATGTATTGATTGTCGGTATGATCAGCACTCTTCAGTCCTTCACGGAGATGTATGTCATGACAGGAGGGGGTCCGCTGCAATCTACAACGACGGTCGGACTTCTTATTTACAGAGCAGCTTTCGACTACATGGACATGGGCTATGCAAGTGCAATGTCGTTCGTTCTTGGGATAATAATCATGACTCTGTCCGTCGTAAGTTTCCGATCACGTAGACAGAAGGAGGCCTTCGAATGAGGAAGAACAAGGTGAGGACCATATTACTTCTTTCGATCGCGGCAGTCATTTTCGGGTCGCCCTTCTTCTGGATGGCAATCTCCTCTCTAAAGCCAAACGCAGAGTTATTTACCTGGCCGCCTACATTCCTACCGAAGACAATTACTCTGGAACACTATCAGTCGGCGCTCACCTCAAGAGGCTTCAGCAACTATTTCATGAACAGCGTAATCGTCTCACTTGTTTCGATGGCCTTCAACCTCGTGTTTTGCTCGCTCGCAGGCTATGCTTTTGCCAGACTTGATTTCCCTATGAAGAATGTTTTGTTCATCCTTCTACTGAGTACTATGATGATACCTGTTCAGGTGACTTTGGTTCCGACTTTCCTTATGGTGAAGTCATTTCCGCTCGTGGGCGGAAACGATATTCTGGGAAGGGGAGGCACCGGACTTCTCAATACATATGCCGGTCTTGTAATCCCTCACATAATGACTGTCTTCGGAGTTTTCATAATGAGGCAGTTCTATATGCAGTTTCCTAAAGAACTTTCGGAGGCTGCAAGGATCGATGGGGCCTCAGAACTGAAAATCTTCAGGAGGATCTTTCTTCCGCTTGGAAAGCCCGCGATGTCGGCCCTTGCGATCTTCACATTCACCCAGGCCTGGGATGATTTCCTCTGGCCCCTCGTAGTAACAAGCGACAGGTCTATGAGGACTCTGCAGCTGGGATTGGAAGTGTTCAAGAATAGGTACACAGCCGACTGGGGACCACTTATGGCGGCCACGACAGTTTCCATTTTGCCCGTTATTTTTATATTTCTCGTGTTTCAAAGGTACTTCACAGATACCGCTTTGAGTTCTGGAATCAAATAGACTGGGAAGTGAAGAAATGGATTTAGTTTATGATGTTGTAGTTGTTGGCGGCGGCGTGGCTGGCGTATCGGCGGCTATTGCTGCCTCCAGGACAGGAGCAAGAGTGCTTCTTCTGGAGAAGGATATGTCATTTGGCGGAGTTCTTACTACTGCCCTCGTAAACCCGATGATGACATTTCACTCATCTGAGAGACAGGTGATAGGCGGGATCGGACAGGAGATCATTGACAGGCTCGTTTCAATGCGTGGGAGTTACGGACACATAGATGACCCCATCGGATTTGTAAAGTCAATCACCCCTTTCGATCCCGAAAAGATGAAATCATTGCTGATTGAGATGCTCAAAGAGGAAGGCGTGGACTTTCTGTTCAACTCACTTGTCCTGCATGTTTCGAGAGAGGGAGACTCAATCACCTCTATAACAACTGTCAGCACAGGCGAGCAGAACAGAGTGAATGCAAAGGTTTTCATCGATTCAACGGGCGAGGGAAACTTTTCCATACGCGCCGGAGCCTATTACAACATCGGAGACGGAAGCCCTTCCAGCTGCCAGCCGATGACTTTGGTGATGAGAATCGGGGGCGTTGATAGAGAAGAGATAGTGTCTTATGTTACAAGGAACAGAGATGATTTCGTCATAAGTGAGCATACCGACCTGAGCTATCTGGGAATTGCCGGGTTCTTCAGCTTCATGAAAAGGCTTGACGACTACGCAATCTACTTCAAAAGGGACAGGCTCTTGTTTTTCGAAGTCCCCTACCATCCCGGGCAGATATTCATGAACACAACCAGATACGCCGGTTACGCCAACAAAAGCAAAGAACTAACTGAAGCCCAGACCAACGGGAGCACCGATGTCTGGCGATTCATGGACTTCCTCAAGAAAGAGATTCCCGGATTTGAAGACTCATTTCTAATTCAGACCGGCTGTCACATAGGGGTGAGAGAGACCACCCACATAGTGGGAGATTACGTTTTGAGAACTAGTGACTTGATTGATAGAAAAACATTTGATGACGCCATTGCAGTAGGGTCGTATCCGATTGATATTCATCTGCCCGGTTCGGCACAACTGAAGACGATCTCAATTCCTTACCCGGGCGAGTACCATATTCCCATGAGTTCTCTCATACCAAAGGGTCTGGCGAACGTTATCCTTGCCGGAAGAGCAATAAGTGCCGATCATACGGCCTTCTCCGCAGTAAGGACCAGCCCGCTGGCAACTGCAACCGGCATGGCGGCAGGGATTTCTGCGGCACTTGCCGTGAAACATAGAAAGCTTGTCAGAGATGTGAACATTGACCTGATACAGAGAGAGATCGTCGAGATGGGAGGAATTCTTTGAAGACAGTAGTTGTTCCAATGGATGAAAGACCCCCAAACTACCAGCTGGTTTCCATGATTGCAGATCTTAATGGTATTGAGATCGAGCTCCCGAAAAAGAGTTTGCTGGGAAGATATATGAAGCCGGGAGAATGCGAGGAATTGATTGGATGGATGCTTTCAAGGGAGGCAGACAGATTCATAATCTCTGTCGATATGCTATCTTACGGCGGTCTCATAGCCTCAAGGGAGGAGGAAATAAGCGCGGAGACAGCTCTCGAAAGGCTGAGGTCGGTGAGAGAGCTGAGGAGAAGATTCCCCAATGCCGAGATTTTCCTTTCCTCAATTGTCAGGAGAGCGTCGGTCTCAGTTTCATCGGCTGGCTCGAAAGAACTGTGGACTATGCTTAACAAGTATCTGTGGCTCTCGGGCCATGGAAAGGTGGAGGAGGCTGAGACCGTAGAAGATGAACTACCCAGAGGATTTATCAGCAGATATCGTGAACTCCGTTTGAGAAATCACCGGGTGAACAAGGAATGCCTCAGGCTCGTCAAAGACGGCTGTGCAGATCTTCTTGTGCTTGCCCAGGAAGATACCTTCCAGCATGGCCCTCAGGAGAGAGAACTAGACATACTTGAAGGAATCGCAAAAGACTTTGACATCGAAGATAGAGTCTTCATACATAACGGCGCCGATGAAGTACTTCAGGAGATGATTTGTTACAGACGAGATCGGGAATATCCTGTCGATATCATCTATGACTCTCCAGCAACAAGGGACAAGGTAATGGATTTCGAGGACCGGGAATTCGGCAAGAACGTAGAGTCCCATATGAAGCTTCTAGGGATGAGGCAGTCTTTAGATTCTACAACCGGCATTCTGATCGCCGGGACATCTACAACCGATTCGATTGAGGCTCTGAAGAACCTGAGCAAGAGGAAGCAGAGGGTCTTCATACTGGACGTTTTCTATCCAAACGGGTCCAATCCTTCCTTTGTTGAAGCTTATCTGGGGCTGGGGCTGAAGAACGTCTGGGGATACTCTGCCTGGAATACGGCTTCAAACAGCCTGGGGACTCTTCTTTCTCTGGCTTTGACTTCCGGTTCCTGTGAAGTGAAAAAGAAGGCTCTCGCCGAGTTTTACATTTCACGGCTTCTTGACGACCATCTTTACCAGGGCGTTCTAAGAAAGGCTCTGGAGAAGATAGTCGATGAATCCGGTGGCGACGTATACAAGGTTAGCAAGTCCAAAGGGCTCTTTGAAAGCTTCAGAGACGATGTTTTCGTACCGAAAGCAGAAGAGTTCCTTGAGAGATTCATTCGTGGGAGAAAACTGGACATCTATGATTTCTCCTCTTCAAAGAATCGGATCTCGATTGAGAAGTTCAGTCTTCCATGGGGCAGGACATTTGAATGTGAAATAGAAGTCAAGATTAACTGAAGCAAATCTCTTCTCAACGAGAAAAAAGGGGGGCTCTTAGTGAAGAAAAGAGTAGCTATTGTAGGCGCAGGTGTATGGGGAAGAACGCACGCATTCCTGTATAAAGAGCATCCAGAAGTTGAGCTAGTTGGCATCTGTGATCATGACAGAGAAAGAGCAAAGAGATTTGCCGAAGAGTTTGAAATTCCAAATATATTTGAAGATCATCGCCTTATGCTAGATAGGCTTGGCTTTGATGCAGTATCGGTAGTCACACCGGATTTCGCTCATGGTGAGATAGTTGTCGATTGCGCAAATGCCGGAAAGGATATCCTCGTAGAGAAGCCGATTGCAACAACTAGAGAGGACCTGATCATGATATCAAAGGCGGTAAAGGCC
This sequence comes from Mesotoga sp. UBA5825, assembly GCF_002432955.1. Taxonomy (NCBI): domain Bacteria; kingdom Thermotogati; phylum Thermotogota; class Thermotogae; order Kosmotogales; family Kosmotogaceae; genus Mesotoga; species Mesotoga sp. UBA5825. The sequence goes on from NZ_DJHG01000012.1 coordinate 13,472, forward strand.
AACAACATACGGGTAATGACCGATCTTCACAATAGATGGAGTCCTCCCTTTGCAGTCGCCAAACAGATGCTTGATGATGGGGAACTCGGAGACCCGGTAAGCGCCTATTTCAGATTGAATGACGTTCTCTGGGTTGCGACAGACATGCTGCCCTGGTCAAGCAAATCGTCTATTCTATGGTTTTTGGGCAGTCATTCGGTAGATACTTTGAGATGGTTCTTCGGCGATGAGGTAGATTCTGTTTACTCTGTCAGTTCTTCCGGTGTTCTGAAAAATCTGGGGCATGATACAACCGACATTTATCAGACTATCCTAACCTTCAAGAACGGCGGGATAGCAACAATGGAGAACAGCTGGATAACGCCCAACACGAATCCGTGCGTAAACGACATCAAGTTCAACTTCACGGGCAGCAAGGGCATGGTTAATCTTGACCTCAGCAACAACCAGATGATCGAGAGCTTCACTCAGAAAGAGTGCAAACATCCCGATGTGCTTGTAAATCATTTCGTTCATGGCAAGGCAAAGGGATTTGCATATGAGAGTATCCGCCATTTCATCGACTGTCTGGCGACTGGGGATGAGTTCCTCATAAATCTCGATGACGCCATCAACACCTCGCTTGTCGTTCTTTCGATCCTCGAGTCTGCCGAGAAGCGTCTTCCGGTGAAGGTGGAGTACTTTGCCACAGACTGAGGAAGAGGCGTTCTAGCATCTGTTATTTGGTGAAGAGAATCCCAGAGTACCGCACTTTGCAAACAGGTGAATTCTCCTACTCTTTTGCTGCGGGGAGTTGCGGAGATCATTTCAGATAAGGGTGACTATGTGTCTCTACACTTAAAAGAGATGTCTGAAGGGCTTGTAACTGTTATTATGTAAGGCTTTCATAGGGTTCTAGCGTCAACTTCTTTCGGAAAAATCTCGAAATGTTTTGAGGGAGAACTTCGATCTGTATGAATCACTTGTATAATCGTTCCATTTGATTGATTTTTACGACCGACGCGCTTTGTGCAGATCTCGGTTCAAGAGAGGCAAATTGAAAAGCCCTCCACTGTAAGCAGAGTTATTACGATTGCTCTGAGCACCGCGCCAAAGGCACAAAACCTCTATAGCTCGGCATAAAACTTGAGGATCTTAAGTGCCTTTAGTGTAAGCCATTTCGAAGGCTTTCCATTTTCCTCGATGGGAACAAGCATCCCGTCGTTCAAGGAGTTTTGCATCTTCCAGAGTCCTTCTTTGTTTCTCTTGAGTGAAACGATTTCGATTGCATCCTGAAGCTTGGGATCTTTGATTCTAAGCTCGGCGAATATCTCAAGCAATTCCAGAACATCCGTCTGGTACATCATGGGAAAACCAAGTCTTAACCAGCCCGGCTTTGCGACTTTCTCCGGATCATGACTCTTCATGTAGAAACGGTGTTTCAGGAAGTACTCTGCGAGCTCAGCTATCTTCTCGTCTATCTTCCCGTTCCGTTTCTCCTCCGGAATCGCAGCTACAGCCTTCAAGGCCTGAGCTACGCCCATGTGGCATGAGTGGCGTCCCCAACAGGATTCGTATCTCATGTAGACCTCTCCTTCGGGTGGTTTATCTACTCCGTCATCCGTCCGCTGAAAGGCGTATATCCAGCCGATTGCCTTCTGAAATCTTTCATCCTCAAGGTAGCCGAGCCTTATGAGCGAAAAAACCATGTTGCCCGTAAGGCAGGGGATTACACCTCCCGGGAGACCTGACAGTCTCTTGGCGCTTCGAGAATACGAAACCCTCCTAGCTCTGTCTCTTGCGAATTGCTCAATATGAATTCACAGGCTTTCTTTACCCCAGGATCTTCTGGATCTGCCCTCATCTCTGCCAGAACGATAAGATTCCATACTGTGCCGCGATACTTATCTGTGTAGAATCTCTCTGGTTTTCCCCACGAGCCGTCATCGTTCTGGAGGTCGAGCAAAGCAGGCACCACCCCACGCTTCATTATTTCATCTCTCGTTCTTCTGACTTCGCTCGAATCTTCTGCATGACCCAGAAGAGAAGTCAACGTCAAATACCTTACAGAAGGATTCTCCTCTTCTAAAAGCCAATCACGTGTCTCTTGCACCACCTTGATCGCCCCCCGGAAATGCCCTATTCGATCATTTTTACGTCCCACATCTAGCGAAAGAGACTTGCATTTTCGGCAAAGAAGTGACCCTCGCTTCCACTTGCTAAACGGGGAGAGTAGTGAAATCTGCCATCATTTTTGTGGGATCTCGCTGTAGGTTCTTGGCAGACTAGGGAGAATCGACATATCCTACAAAGATAGGATAGTCGAGTTATCCTGATTTCATTACTAATACCTCGAACCCGAAGGGAGCGAGTTCTTCTCATCCGATCCTTCTCTTCAGTACTACTTTTGAGGAACCTTAGATAAGGAAAAACCGTTCGCCGTCTATACAGCCTAAAAGGGCCTTTCAAAGAGTTGGCCAGGATCTTATTTTCAAAGATCCTGGCCACAGAAGTCCTTTTTTTGATTACCTAACATCGCTGTACGTTGGTTAGTGTCAGTGGCAAGAACTAGAGATTGAAAGTCTAATTAGCATGTTGCTATTACTTGACTGCCGGTTCTTCAAGACTTAGGATAACTCTTTCGAGACATTGTGGTCTAAAGCAAAGACGATTTGTCTAGAACCGTCTTCGGATATTGTTGGACGAAAGTCCGAAGTCTTGAACTGGCAAGACACGCTTGAAATCCTCTAGATTTCCACTTTCGACACATCTGCCCGGTCCTTGGATCTCTGCGCACATCCGTAATGCACCACAAGAAAATCAGCTTAAGAGATGACTATAAGTATTTGATAGAGTGGTGGTAGGATATGGAGACCGATTTCGAGGGTTTTCGTCAGCCGTCAGATAAAGCTGACTAGCCTTTCTTAAGCGGCAAGAACAGAAGTACACAGCCAACTGCTATTGAGATAACACCTGCCCAAATCGGAATCTGTACAGTTTCTTTCTCCTTCACCTCAATCTCTGCTACGCCAAGATCGACAGTGTGACTATCTTTAGTGTATGTGAACGCTCCATACACCAAACCCAGGACGCCGGCTACAACAAGCACAATTCCAATAATCTTAACTACACCCATAAGATCCCCTCCAACATTGCCATCAGGCAATTGTCGAGCTGTATTGTCTTTGCATGAATGTTTTGTTGGTCAAGACACTAACAGCTTCCTTAACAATTCACTCATATATTTATTATATCCTAATAACCTACAAACTGTGTGTCTTTTGAATACCCTCGCACTAGTATGAACTGAAAATCTCGTCCTCTAGTTCGGAAAGCTCAGTAAGCGAAGATGCTATCGGGATTTAATCAGTATACTCAAGGATTCTGTAAGAGGTTCCTCATTTTCCAGATACCATCAAATGTATTCCAAGTAAATGGTCTACAAAGATAAGATAACCTCTCGGTTCTGATTCTCAAGCGGGGAAGCTAACAGTATGGCAAATACCCGTGAGAGCATAGAATGATGATCTGGTATCATTGTTGGGAAAAGAGGTGCTTGATGGAGATAAGAAGAATCGACAGCTCTTATAAAGACAGAATCGTAGAGATCTTCCTGATGTCGTTCGAATACTTTGAACCGGAAGAGAGCGAATTCTTCTTCTCAGATCCCTCCCTCTGGGAATATGTTTGGGGTGCATTCGATGAGGAAAAGCTAGTGGCTGCATACATAAGCTACAAGTATCTAGCGAAGATCCGCACCAAACCTTTTGAATGCAGGTACGTCGAGGCGGTGGCTACACTGCCCGAATATCGCAACAAAGGTATTACAAAGGCGATCCTCCTTAAAGACATGCAGGAGGCTATTGAGAACGGGGTCACTTTTGTCATGCTCGA
>NZ_DJHG01000012.1:17367-18159 GCF_002432955.1 Mesotoga sp. UBA5825
TATGCTCGATCCTTTCAAGCATGACTTTTACGTAAGGCTGGGATTCGGGCTTGGCTTCGAGAGCCTTGAGTTGACTTTCGATTATTCTCTTCTTTCAGATGAACTAAAAGACGACAGTCTCAAGCTAGTTTCCGGCAAGCTTCTAAACAATGAAGAGATGAAAACGTTAATTGAAGAGGCCCGGAAAGTCATGTGGGAAACCTCTCGTTACACCGAGGCGCTGGAAATTGCCGCTTGCAGCCAGGAGATATTCCACAAGAAAGATCTCTTCGGAGCCGTTGCCACAGATGGTAAGGGCACACCCCATGGAATGATGATTTATTCCAAGAAAGAAAGGAAGATGGTGATCGAGAAATTCAACTTCGCCGATCTTGCCGGCCTTTATTCACTGAAGAGATTCTTGCTGAATCATAGGGACCAGATTGCAACTTTCGAAATGAGGACCATGCCGCCAGATTTTCCAATAGAACTCTTCTTCCATTCGAGATGGCAGGCTGGAAAAGAGCTCAAGATGATAGATGCCTCATCGCGGATGGTTAGAATTCTCGACCCGCTTCAGGTTATCTCAAGACTCATGGATACTTCTGTCTCCGGAAGCGTTGTTCTGAAGATACATGACGGGCTGCTTCCCGAGAACAATGTGAAGATCGAAATCGGAGACGGTGTAGCGAAGATAACGGAAGCCGCAGAGGATTTCGAGATAGAGATTTCGGATCTTGTCCCTCTCCTGACGGGAAGGCTTTCGCCGATAAGTCTGTGGCGACATGGGAGGCTTCGGAAAGGCTCCTGGAA